>JBBSDR010000327.1:0-6969 GCA_038240465.1 Gemmatales bacterium | reverse complement strand
GGGGTGCTTGCGAAGGAACCCTCTCGCTTGCGCTCGGGGCTGGTCACGGGATTTGACATTTCCATTTCCGCCGAAGCGCATCTAATGGGGGTGGATATCTCGATGCGAGTGACTGGCCGGCGGAGAAGTCCCGTCTCGACAATCCAGAGGATAGTTGAGAAGAGGATAGACGATTGGCACCCGCGCCAATCGATACTCAAGTCGCTGCGAGAGGAGGCATCATGCCCTGCGTTCGAGCATACCTTGTAGCCGTGGCCGTGCTGGCTTGGGGCGGAAGTCTGCTGGCCCGGGATGCCGTCGCCGAGACCAGAGGCAAACTGGCTCTCGCCTTGCAGCGCGTGGAGCAGAAACCGACAGCAGCACACTGGCTGGGACTGGCGCAGATTCGCTGGGCCGCCGGGCAATCGCAAGCAGCCCTCGACGCCCTGCGGCAAGCGGACAAGGTCGCCGAGGTCCCCGCACTGGCCCGCGCCTGCCGCGACCTGACCTGCTGGCGAGCGATGACCCTGTACGCCGGCCAGCCGAGGGCGCTGCGCGAGGCGCTGACGAACTTGCTTTATCCGGGGAAGTGGCATGACGTCGCATCACTGTACCTGGCGATTCAGGAACAGGATCGTCCGGCCTTGCTCCGCATTGCCGCCATCAAGCCCGATCTTGCGGAAGGGCTGCCGACAATTCAGGCCGAGAAGTACCACCTCGAACTCCTCGTCGAACTGGGCATGACACCAACGCAGGCCGGTCTCGAAGTGCTGGCGGCCCGTTCGGCCAGCGGCCTGCTCGTTCTGCGCGAGCTGGACCAGGGGCTGACGCGCGAGGCGACGTTCTTCCAGCAGGCCGGACGCGAAGCGGACGCCCGGCGATTGCGCGATTACCGCGATGCGCTGCGCAAGGCGTATCTGCAACACGCTCGCCACATCGTCGAACGAGACTTCGCGCTCGATCTCTCGGACCAGGTTCGCCAGCGCGATGAACTGCGCGAAAAGGTTCGCTCCATCGATTACCTTCAGGATCGCAAGAAGCTGGCGGCGCTGGTCGAGCGCATCGGCGAAAAGCAGGCGTGGACGCTCGTTCTCGAAGGGATGCTCGACAGCGACCTGAAACTGCTCGCTGCGCCGCCGGACCTGAGCAAGGTGCGCGATCGGCCGCTGGACGAATGGAAAGTGCGAGCAACCGCCAGCGACGATCCCAACGGCGAGGTGACGACGTATCGCGGCAATGTCCAGGGAACGCTCGGCCACATCGAACTGCGCTGCGAGCAGTTGACCGTCGTCAAGCCGGGCATGCTGATTGGAACGAGAGCGGCTACCCTTCGCGGCGTCGCGGGATTTGCCGGGCCGATCCAGGCCGATCGCTGGACCTACAGCGCCGATTCGGACAGCTTCACTCTCGGCGGCGACGTGCGTCTGCCGCGCTGGGAGAACACCTTGAAAGCGCGGTCCTGCACGCTGAAACGAAACGGCACGGTCAGCGACGTCCGCACCCTGCTCGAGGATTTCAGCGCAGCCGAACTGTCCGAACGACTGGAACTGCTGCCGCGCATTGCGAAGGTCTATCGCGATGACGAAATGTCCGACGAGGTGCGCTATTTGCTGGCCCTACACACGCTTCGCCCGCATCTGCGCTGGCACGCTCCCTATCTGGCTCCCCGGCCGAGCTACCGTGTGCAGGACGCCCTGTACAAGAGCATCGAGCGCGAGGGCCATGAGTCCTGGCGCTGGGAATCCGCGCTCGGCGGCGAGGAGTGGATGCATGCGGACATCCCGGCCAATGTACGGGAAGCCCTGGCCAAGCTCGTTACTCAACGGCAACTCCAAGAAACCAACGCAGGCGACAAGGAGCAGACGAAGATGCCGGGACTGCCGGCGTATTTCTGGCGCATTGCGAACCCACAACATGCGGACATTACTCGGGCCAGGCAACTTCTGCAAGGGATCCAGAAGAACGAACTCGGCCGCAAGGCGCGGCGCTGGCTGGAAGAGATCGAGCGGAATAACACGGTCATCACCGGCGACGTGCCGGGAGCATACACCGCCGGCCGCGACGCCCCTGTCGTGCTGGACGTGCGCAACGCGGATCAACTCTCGTTCCAGCTCTACCGGGTCCACAAGCCGGAGGAACTGCTCTGGGTGCTGGACTCCGTCGGCAGCGATTTTGTCTTTCACGATCACGGCCTTCAGTATCCGGAGTTGACGGGGAAATTGGTGGAGAAATTGGAGGATCTGAAGGCGGAGAAGGCGAGCGAACGAGCGCGGCGAATGATGGATCGCGAAGTCGTCAGCAAGCTGCCCGAAGTGTTTCGGCAGGCTCCCCTGCGACAATGGCAAAGTTCCGTCCGCGATCTGAAGCGAGTGAGACAGACTCGCAACCGCCAGGACTGGTATCGCGATGAGGAGAGTAGCGGTGGAGAAGATGACGAGTATTTTGAAGACGCCGGGGAGCGCTTCGAGGCCCGGCTGGAGCGGCGTTACTGGCCGGCGCACGGCGAACTCAGCTCATGGCAGTGCGGCCTGATCGCCGAGGTTCCCGGCGCTGTCCTCAAGGAAGCCGGCGCGTATGTTCTGCGCGTCGAGGCCAACGGCCAGAGCAGTTATCTGCCGCTGCTGGTCGATCCGCCTGCCGTGACCCTGCGCCGCTGTCGAGACGGCGTCTTTGTGATGGCCGCCGACGCAGAGGGCAATCAACCCCTGCCCGGCGCGACGGTCCACGCGCGCAAGATGGTCGGAGAGGCGGTGACGGATAACGAAGGAGTCGCTTTCGCACGGGTGTTCCTTTGTGGTGATCGCGGCATCGTCGTGCGGCACAAGGATCGCTTCGCCGTTGGCGGTTTCGGTCGAGTCTTCGAGGGGATTTACGTTTCGCCGGTGGAAAAGCGCCGAGGCGGCTACTCCTCCAGACGAAGCGAGGCGAAGGCAAGAGAGCTTGACAGTGGCCACCTCTACAGCGATCGCCACGTCCTCGCTGTCTACACCGATCGGCCGACGTATCGCCCCGAGCAGGACGTGCAGTTCAAACTGATCGTCCGCCTGCTGGGTGCGTCGAAACGGGCAGGCAAGGTGCCGCAGTCCTTCCGGGCCGAGGAGTTCGACCAGACCGAGAAACTGGAACGGGCGCCACCAGGCACACGCTTGCACTTTGTCGCCCTCAATCCGCGCGGCCAGGCTGTCGGCGAGGGCGATCTCACGCTGAACGATTTCGGCACGGCGGCCGGGACGGTGAAGCTCAGCAAGGAGGCTGCCACGGGCGTCTACTCGCTCCGCGTCGAACTGGCCGGCGTTCAGCGCATTGTGCCGGACGTGTTCGCGGTGCGCTACTACCGCCGGCCTCATGCACAACTGCAAGTGCAGGGCGTGCCGACACAACTCGCCAGGATCGCCGACCTGGACCTGCAATTGAACGGGCGCTACTACACAGGCCAGCCCGTCGCCGGCGGACGCATTGAGGTTGAATTGCTCGCGGCCAGCACTCGGCTTCGGCTGGCCGAAGTTGCGGGTAAACTCGATGCGGAGGGCAAGACGCGCCTGCGCCTGCAGTTGCCGCGCGACCTGGCACCGGGGTCTTACCTCGTGCAATGTCATCTGCGCGACGAGAGCGATCAGACCGTGACTCAGACATTCCCTCTGGTCCTGGAAGCGCCGCCGACGGTTGCTGTCAAGTCGGTGTTCGATGGAGTGTCTAACTTTGTCCCTGTGGATGAACCGTTGACATTGAAGACCGAGAGCGCGGTGTCCGCCGAGCAGGTCCGGTATCGCGATGACTGGAAGAAGGAACGCCATATCTTCGCGGCGCGCGATGGTAAGGTCGCGCTGCGCTGGCCGGGTCCGGGGTGGTACACGCTGACGGCCGGCAAGGAGCAACGCGACGTCTTCGTCTTCGGTGGGACGGATTCGCCCAACTGGACGCGCAGTGCCCGGGATCACGCCAGGATGAATAGAGATCGCCAGGATGAGATGCCGCGGCTGTCTGGACCAGAGCCGCATTTTGTCAACCTGACCGACTATAAACGCGAACAGGATGATGCGTGGTACGGTAAACGCGACCTGAATCGCAGCGGCAATCTCCTGGCGCTGCTGGACAGCCAGCAAGGGAAGATCGGCGAGAAACTGCGACTGCTGGTCTACACTCCCGGCGAGGAGGCCCGTGTGCTGCTCACCATCGAGGGGCGGACCATCCTCGATTACATCGTCTTTCGCACCAAATCAACAACAAGCCGCTATCACCTCCTCGAAGTGCCGCTGCGGCCGCGCCATCTGCCCAATTTCTATCTCCAGGGAAGGATCCTCTGGGTGAAGAGGACGCCTGTGGATCGGGAACATCGATATTTCGGCGAGGGCAAGGACCTGGAACGACTCAAGGAGCGCGACAGCGACGGCGAAGACCCGCGCTGGTGCCGGATCGACGTGCAATCTCCTGAGCGCGCTCCGCAGGGCGACAGACTCCATGTCGAGATCAAAACCGACAAGCCGGAATATGCTCCGGGCAGCACGGTAACGGTCGAAATGAAGGCGACCAATGAGAAGGGGAAACCCGTCGAGGCAGAGTTGTCTTTGGGCGCGGTCGATGAGAGTGTCTATGCCTTCGGCCAGGATCACGTCGCGGGGCTGTCGGGGCTGTTCAGCGATCCGCATCCGCCGCAGCGCTTCTATCGCAAGGCCTGGCGCGCCAGCACTGGCTTCCGCAAGGAGTGGCTGGAGAAGAAAGCCTTGGAGGAGGTACAGGATCAAGCGCTCATGAAGTTGCAAGAGGCGGCCAAGGAGGGCAAGTCCGGGCAAGGGAAAGACGGATCGCCATCCCTGGATTCGTTGAAAGGGGACCGACTTGCATTGCTGCCGCTGCTGGGTGAGATGCCCTCCGGAAGTATCCCTCTGGCGCGTCTCCGTCAGGATTTCCGCGAGACGGCGACCTGGCAGCCGCAGTTGCGCTCCGGGGCTGACGGTATCGCCCGCACAACTTTCCGCTTGCCGGACTCGCTCACGTCCTATCGGCTGACGGCTGTGGCGCTGACGAAGGATACGGAGATCGGCACGGCGAAAGCGCAAGTGCGAGCGCAGTTGCCGCTGGCGGTGCAGGTGTTCCTGCCGCGCTTCGCGGTCGAGAAGGATCGTCTGCAAGCGGTCGGCGTCATCCGCAACAACACGCCGCGCGAACGAGTCTGCGAACTGACCTGGGACGTCAGCGGCGCTGTCTTCGAGGGACTCGCCGAGGACGCCGGCCCCAAACCGGAAGACTGGAAGTTGACAGTGGAGGACAAGCGCAAGATCGGTCGGGGTCGTATCCGCGTCCCGGCCAACGGCAGCGTTCGTGTCGGCGTCTGGCTGGCGCTGGAGCAGAGCGGCACGGCGCGGGTGTCGCTGCGCTGTCAGGATGGGCCGGACGGCGACGCGGAAGTGCGGACGCTGCCGGTGCAGCCGCTGGGACGCGAACGCGAGGTAGCATTTGAGGGCGCATTCAAGGGGACGCACAAGCTTCGACTGCCGCCGGGGTTCGTGGCTCGCGATCTGCAAATTGTCGTGGCGCGCGGCGAATTGGCCCGGGCGCTCGACGGCCTCGGCTATCTGCTCGACTATCCCTACGGCTGCGTCGAGCAGACCATGAGCCGGTTCCTCCCGGCCGTTGTGGTACAGCAGGCGACGAAGCAAACGCCAATCTCGCTGCCGCCCGATGCGTTGGCGAAGTTGCCGAAGATCCTCGATCAGGGGCTGCAACGGCTCTATCGCTTCCAGCACGACGACGGCGGCTGGGGCTGGTGGGAGCAGGACGCGACCAATCCGGACATGACGGGGTATGTCGTCATGGGTTTGGTTCGCGCTCAGGCGGCGGGAGTGCGTGTCGATGCCGAGGTACTGTCGCGCGGCTGCGATTGTCTGAAGCAGTTGCTGCAACAGGGCAAGTTGCCGGGTGTCCAGGGATCGCGAGCCTGGCTGGCACTGAGCCTTGCCGGCCACATCGAGACGGTTGCGGTTCATGCGGAGGCGGTGCGTCTGGGTATCGGCGAACACCCTGGCGACGAGCGTGGCTATTTGGTGCTGGCCTGTCGCGCGCGCGGACTGCTGGCCGAAGCGAGCCAACTCTTCACACGGATGGCTGGCTGGCAACCCGACTCGACAGAGTCACTCGCCCTGAAACTGCAGGTCGAGATGGCCTGTGGAGTGAAACTGGAGGACTGCCAGCAAACGGCGTCGCGGCTGGTGAAACAGCGTCAGGGGCTGCACTGGGAGAGTACCCGCGCCACGGCAGCCGCCATCGAGGCTCTCGCACCGTTGATGCGCTATCTCAGCAGCAGCACGACGGTCAAGAGCCTGCAAGTCCTCGTCGGAGGCAAGATGGTACTGGAACTGAAGGACGCAATGGACCTGTCGCCGCTAGTATATCGCCTGCGAGTCCCGGCGGAATTGCTGCCGCGCGGCGAAGGAGCCGAGGTCGAGTTGCGGGCTGACAGCGAGACGCCGCTGCTGTTTACCCTGTCGTGCAGCGGCACGCAGCGGCTGGACAAGATGGAGCCGATCGGCACAGCAGTACGGATACAGCGCCAGCTCGAAACACTGGACGGCAAGCCGCTGACAGGCGCGGTGAAGCCCGGCGACGTCATCAAGGTGCGCTTGCGGATCGAACTGGATCAGGCCCGCTCGTATCTGATTGTCGAGGATCGCCGGCCTGCCGGGTGTGAATATGCCGATGAGCGGATCGTGGTCAGGGGCATCACTCCCGCGTCGGTCGAGTACCGCGACGATCGGCTGTGTGTGTTCTTCGATCGGTTGCCGGCCGGCAAGCACGAGATCGTCTACTGGCTGCGCGCGGAAACGACGGGCGTGAGTCACTTCCTGCCGGGCGTGGTTTATCCGATGTATCAGGAGAAAGAGCGCGGCGAGACCGGCGCGAGCCGGCTGGAGGTGAATCGCTGAAGTCTTCGTTTCGGACCGACGGCGAAATAACTTCCCTCTTTCTTGCCGCTTGCGGCTTAGCGGATCGCCC
>JBBSDR010000326.1:0-6975 GCA_038240465.1 Gemmatales bacterium | reverse complement strand
GGTGATCGACGCGGATGAGAACGTACCACACCGCCCCCGCGGGGGCAAGGATTTTTCTTGCTGACCGCCGGGGAACTACAAACCTTCCAGCCAGACTCGCAGGTCGTTCTCATACTCGCTGGCCAAATCCATCTTGACCAGTTGGCGATGAAAGTCCGCCGCGCCCTTGCGGTCCAGATCCGCCGCCTGGGCGCTGGAGAAACGACGACTCGGGTCCGGCGCGATCAGTCGCCGGCAGAGGTGCAACAATAACTCATTGCCGCTGACCTCAGGCGGCAGCATTTCCGCCAGACGACTATCCAGGCTCGCCTTGGCCGCCAGCAGTTCCGCGCGTGTGTCCAGCCCCTCGAACGGCGATTGGCCCGCGAGCATCTCGACCAGGACGTAACCCAGGCTCGCCAGGTCGGAGCGGGGTGAATGCTCGCCCGTTTCGATGACCTCGGGAGCGGCATAGGCCGGCGACCACATGCGCCGGGCCGACGGACTGTTCAGGTCGATGGCCGAACCGATGTCGATCACCTTGGCGTTGCCGGTCCGCTTCACCATGATGTTCGACGGCTTCAGGTCGCCGTGAACGATGCCCTCGCGATGCAGGGCCGCCAGGGCCGCCAGACAATCGCGCAGCACCTGGATGGCCACGCCCGGCTTCAGACGCGACTGCACCGGACCCTCGGCGATGATGACGCGGTTGGTATATTCCCAGCGCTCGGGAGCCATGCGCGAACGAGTCCGTTCGAGCAGCCGCGGCGTCAAGAGCTGGCGCAGGTCGAAGCCGTCGAGCCACTCCATCTCCATGATGCGGATGCCGTCCTGCTCGACGAAGTTGTGGATGTCGAGCAGGTTGTCGTGCTGGATCATGGCGACCCGGCTGGCGACCTGCGCCACCCGGCCCATGTCCTCCTGATATCCAGCACTATCGCGGTAGGGTTGCAGCGAGAAGAACTTCAGAGCGACGGGCAGGATAAAAGCGTCGCTGCCCTGGCGCTCGGCCAGGTAGACGACCCCCTGTCCGCCCCGTCCCAGCAGGCGCATCTTACGGCAGCGCGCGGGCCAGTGGAAGTGTTCGGAATGAATCAGGTCGCGATAGTGGCCGCTCAGTTCTTGCTCTTCCTCTCTCGGGGCCGCTTCATGCGCCCAGGAGGGAGTCCAGGCAGAAATCGTTGTCGTCATGACGCTGTTCCTCTATCCAAGGGGAACAGCTATTCTACGGAACCCATTTGAAGTGATCCGAGACTCGGGCGCAGGACGTGCTTTGCGTTTCGCGCGCTACCCCTCGCCCTGGGACTGGGGCGAGGGGTAGCGACAAAGTCAATCACTCGCCCGTACCGCCTTGCCAATCGTGCGTCCGGAACGGCGAGGCGGGCAGCCCCTCCTTGTTCATCAGGTTCGGATTGGCGATGTTGCGCCAGCCGAAGCGGACCTGCGTCGGCGTCTCGACGCCCTTCGCCTGCACAACGACAGCGTCGCCATCGATTGCGGCCTCGGCCGGGACGAACTTGCCGTCCTCGCCCGCGACCTCGAACTCCGTCAGCGGCTTGCCGTCGCGCGACTTCAGGCCGCCGCCGACGTGGGCGAAGCTCAGACGAACCTTGCTGCCCTCGGTCTTCAGGGTCTTGTAGAGCGGGCCGGAGTAGACGAGGTCCTTCTTGCCGTAGTCCTTCGCCAGCGCCCACAGCGCCAGCCGGTTGCCGACGTCCTTCTTGTTCGTCGGATGGATGTCGCCGATTTTGTGGACGATGTCAGTCGTCACCGCCATGCCCGTTCCCGGAATCTTCAAGGCGGCGGTTTGGGCCTCCCACAGGCTCGGCAGCGTGCCTGCCCCGTAACCCGAATAGGGCGCGATCTGCACGAAGTAGAAGGGCAGGTCCTGGCCCCAGGTCTTGCGCCAGCCCTTGATGAGCGACTCCATCTTGTCGCGATATTTCATGCCGCTGCCCATGTTGCTCTCGCCCTGATACCAGGTCACGCCGCGGATCGCGAACGGCTGCAGGGGGGCGATCATGCCGTTGTACATGCCGCCGGACGCCTTGCCCTCGACCGTCCACGGCTCGATGGGCGAGCCGCCCCACGAACTGTTGATCAGCCCGACCGGGACGCCCAGCTCTTTCTGAAGCCGAAGGCCAAAGTGGTAGAGGACGCCCGAGAACCCGCCGACCGTCTTCGGCGTGCAGACTGCCCACGCCGCCTTGACGTCGTCGGCCGGCTTCGCGGGAGCAACCCTCGGCACCTGGAACAGGCGAATGTTCGGCTGGTTCGCGGCGGGGATAGCCTCCTTGGCGTCGTGCGAACTGCCGAGCGACATTTCCATGTTCGACTGGCCCGAGCCGACCCAGACCTCGCCGATGAGGATGTCGTTGAGTTCGATCTTGTTCTTGCCGCTGATGGTCAGTTTCTGGGCCGTGTCGTTGGCCTTCATGGCGGGCAGCGTCACCTTCCATTTGCCCGCCTGGTCGGCCTTTGTTTTCTCCGATTTCTCGCCGAACTGAACGGTCACCTCTTCACCGGGGTCGGCCGTTCCCCAGATCGGCAACAGCCGGTCGCGCTGCAGCACCATGTGGCTGCCGATGACGCTCGGCACCTTGACGTCGGCAAACGCGCCGGACGCGAGGATGGAGAGAAGGAATGCAGAGAGTCCAAATCGTTTCATGAGACACCTTATCGGGGAGGAATTCAAGGAGCGCCGCCGGCTCCAGAATCACATCCTACCCGAGAGGCTCGCGCTCTTGAAGCGTTTTCTGCTTCCCAATCGAAAGTGGACTGTCGCCCTGCTGGCGTGATAGGCTCAGGAATATGAAACGTCTGCGCCTCACTGTGTTGCTCTTCGTCCTGACCGCCGGCATCGGCGCCTGGTTCTGGCTGGCACGCCTGCTGGACTCCTATCGTGAGGAACCCTACACGCTCATCGAGGAAGGACTGTATGTCGGCGGCTCGGTGCCGGAACCGCCGCCGGGAACGAGGGCCGTCCTCAACCTGTGCGACCGTGCGGACCCCTATGAGGCGGAATCCTGCCTGAGCGATCCGATTCCCGATGGACACAAGTCGCCGGGCATCGATTGGCTGAGGCGGATGGTGGAGTTCGTCCATGCGCGGCGCCGAGAGGGGATGACAACGTACATCCACTGCAACGCCGGAGTGAGCCGCAGCGGCCTGGTCATCACCGCGTATGTCATGCACCAGCGTCACTGGACGCGGGATCGAGCGCTGGCGTTCGTGCGCGCGAAACGGCCTCAACTTCAGCCGAATCCGACATTCATGCAGCTTCTGACCGAGTGGGAGGAAGTCTTGAAGGATCGGTGATTCATCGAGTCCTTGACGACCTCAAATGGCTACTCACTGAGGATCGATCTCGAGGAAGGTCCCTCCATTCTCGAACAGGTCCTCGCCAATGGCGCAGGTCCACAGGATGCGAACGAGAAAGGACCAGCCCTCGGCCGAGGTGACGGCCGCGCCGGGGCGCGGAATGAAGACACGCACCTTCTGGCCGAGCAGGCGGCGCGTGCCAAGCAGGCGGATGCCGGTACTCGACACGTCGCGGCTGATGAGGGTGTGTTCGCGTCCGTCCTCGGTGCGAATCCGGACCGGCTGAATGAAGTCGGTGCGCGCCTGTTCGCGACGCTCCTCCTGCCGGGCCGCGGCGCGGTGCAGACGGACCATCTGGCGAATGGCCTTGTAAATGGCGTGCTGCTGATCCTGTTCGCGGCGGATGCGCTCACTGGCGGCGGGCGGATAGTAGCGGCCGCCGCGATGGCGCAAGGAAGTCTTCGCCAGGACTTCCTTCCAGAGCGCCTCGTCGTGTCCCGCCTCGCTCAGCAGGCTGCGGACTTCCCGTGGCAGCAGGGAGCCTTGTTGTTCGGCCCGGCGAACGACAGCGTCGGTGATGGCTTGCAGGTCGATAGCGCTCATGACGTCAGTATACCAGCCCAGAGTGCAGGCGGCGGCTTGTTCACCTCGATCGCTCGGCCAGGGCCAGGGCCAGGCGAATCGCCTCGCCCCGCGTGGGAGCGGGGCCCGTTGTGATCCGCTGAAAGTGTCCTGGCTGGGCCGTGTGCAACTGGCCGACGAACACCCAGCCTCCCTGCTGCGCTTCCTGGAACTGGAAGGTCCCCAGTCCCAGCGCTTCCAGACGCTCCAGCGTGACCGTCCAGTCGGGCGCGGCCGGCGTCACTCCCAGATCGCCCGGCGAGGGCATGCTCACACGAGAGACAACCGTCACCGTCTTCGGAGCGGGCCTCCACGCGGGGACGGCAGGCGCCCCAGGGGCCGGCGTGTCGTCGCTGTGTCCGCGAGCGACCAGGGGACGAGGAGCGGCAGGGACCGGCAACCGGGCAATCGGATACACCTGGGGAGCAGGCTCACCCCTCGGCACGTCCATGCCGAGAGGGGCGGAGGGAAGCAGCATCGGTGAACCACCGATGGAAGGGCCGCAGCCCCGCGGCCCTCAGGACTGCCCCGGGCTGGTTGGCGTCCAGATCAAAGACAGTCCCAAGACGAGATAGGCGCGGCGCATGAGGAATCCTTCCCCAGTCTCTCGCGTCCTTGCGAGAGCAGGCCAGCGGATGTTGGAAAGGATGTCGGGAGGCGAGACAGACGTGCGAGTCCGACGTCCACAAGTCGGGCCGTTCTATAGCGAGAGCCGCGTTGCAGGGAAAGATCAACTGGCAAGGCAGGCGAACGGCACAACTTACAACGCCATTGAAAGCATTACAACACCGAGTGGGTTGCTCACTCGCGCCAGTCTCCGAGCTGCGTCGTCACGAAATAGCGGGCATGATCGACGAAGCCGGGACCGCCATGTCCCATGCCGGGGACAAGATAGCAAGCGCCGTCAGGAAATTGCCGGGATACGTTCATCACGTCCTCGGCTCGTACGAGTAGATCGGCCAGGCCGCCGAGGAACCGTGCCGGCCGGCTTGCAACGGCGCGATCCACATAGGACAGCGGATTGGCAACGCGGACGTGCGGGGAATCGACCATCAACTGGCTCAGCAAGCCGAGAAACTCCGTCGATGCCGTTAACCAGGGCGCATGGAACCGCCCGGCCAATCGGCTCAGGAGTCGAACCGGCGCCGAGGCCAGCAGCGGAGTCAAGGCCGGGGCATAGCTCCTCGCGAACAACTTCAAGTCCGCATGACCGATCGCGCAGAGAAGCCGCGAGCCGAGGCCGTCGCGCAAAAAGGCGAACGAACACAGCAGCGCTCCCAGGCTGACGCCGAACAGCGCCAGCCGGTCGTCGCGCAAGCCGTGTCGCTCGGCAAGCAGTTCGCGGACAACGGTCACGTCGCGCGCCACCACATCCATCAGACGCGGCATCAGCCCGGCATCGAGCCGGACGCGCCGCTTCACCAGCGGCACAATTTCGCTGACGATGTCGCCCTGATAGTTGCGGGCCAGGCTGCGCTCGCCGGCGAACGGCGTGTCGAACAGGGCGCAGGCGATCCCCATATCGAGCAATGACGGCACCAGAAAGCTGTTCCACTGATAGGGCGCACCGATGCCCTGCAAGCCGAGCAGCAGCGGAGTCGTGGCGGCAGGACGGCGCGGCTGAAAGACCACCAGCGGATAGCCGGACAGACGCTCATCCACGAGATCATTCCCGGTCAGCACGCAAGGATGCTCGATCCAGTAACGCGAACCGGAACAGCCTTCGAGAAGGATTGGCGTCGGGCCATGGATGGTTGCGTTCGTCATGTCCGATACTCTGAGCTAGAATGAGCGTTGAGGACCGACGGCCGAGTCACTTATTGCCGCATGCGGCTTATCGGACTGGCCGCTAAACCCCAATCGGCCAGAAAGCGGGGCCGTCGGTCCTCGACCGCAAGGGAGTCTCGCATGCTCGTTGTCATGAACAGCCACGCCACGCCGGAACAGATCGACGCGGTCCTCGCCGCCGTCCGGCGCATGAACCTTACCCCGCATCCGATGCCCGGCGCCACGCGCACCGCCATCGGCATAACCGGCAACCTCAGTGCCGTCGATCCACGTTCCCTCGAAGTCCTGCCGGGCGTTCTCGAACTGCTCCGCGTCACCAAGCCCTACAAGCTTGCCAGCCGCGAGATGCACCGGGAAGACACGTTCGTCAAAACCCCGCAGACGACAATCGGACCCCAGACCTTCACGATCATCGCCGGCCCCTGCTCGGTCGAGAACGAGGACATGATCCTCCGCACCGCCGACTTCCTCGTCAGCCGGGACGTGCGGCTGATGCGGGCCGGCGCCTTCAAGCCGCGCAGCAGTCCCTACAGCTTTCAGGGCATGGGAATCGAAGGGCTGGCCATCCTCGCCAAAGCCCGGCAGCGGACCGGCATCGGCATCGTCACCGAATTGATGGACACCGATAACGCCGACGCCGTCGAGTCGGCGGCCGACGTCATTCAAATCGGCGCGCGCAACATGCAGAATTTCAGTCTGCTCAAGCGAGTCGCGCGGGCGCGCAAACCCGTCCTGCTCAAGCGCGGCCTGTCCGCAACGCTCGAGGAATGGCTGATGGCGGCCGAGTACGTCATGGCCGGCGAGAATTACGATGTCGTCCTTTGCGAACGCGGTGTCCGCACCTTTTCGGACCATAGCCGGAATACCCTCGATCTGTCGGTCATTCCGCCGGTCAAGCAACTGTCGCATCTGCCCATCCTTGTCGATCCCAGCCACGGCACCGGTCGGCGCGATTACGTCCCCGCCATGGCGCGCGCCGCGCTCGCGGCCGGCGCGGATGGCCTGCTCATCGAGGTCCATCCCGATCCCGATCGCGCCCTGTCCGACGGCGCCCAGTCGCTCGACTTCAAGGGGTTCGACAATCTCCTGGAGTCTCTCCGCCGCCTGGCCGAACCGCTCGGACGAACGCTCAACTGATCGCCTGCTGAATTCTACGCGCATGCACACTAACTACCCCGATTCTGTTTCCTCGTTCCCACGCTCTGCGTGGGAACGGCCTCTTCGACGCTCTGCGTCGTCTGAGGTGCAGTCGTGACATGAGAACGC
>JBBSDR010000325.1:0-6982 GCA_038240465.1 Gemmatales bacterium | reverse complement strand
CGTCGCTCTCGAAGAGAACAAGGACGAAGCCCAGCGCGCCGTTGGCACGCTCAAGGTCGGCGTCTGCTACTTCGAGAGCCGCAACTTCGGCAAGTGCTTCAAGGTCATGCGCGACGTGATCGAGAAGTATCCCGTCAGCCCGCAGGTCAACCAGGCCTATTACTACATCGGCCTGGGCCACTTCCAGCAGGGCCACTACAGCCGGGCCATCGCCGCCCTGGAACGCGTCGGTACTGCTCTCTCGAACGAAGAGTCCAAGATCGAGAAGCTCGAAGCCGGCAAGCGCCTCTTTATCCGCATCGAGGACGCCGACCTGGCCGCGCTCGAAGCCGGCAAGACTGTCAAGGTCAAGGTCGAGACCACCAAGGGCGACATCGAGACGGTCGATTGCTTTTCCGTTGGCCGCAATGTCCGCGTCGTCCTGGGATCGATTCCGACGGCCCTCGGCACGCCCAAGGCCGGCAATGGACGCCTCGAAGTGTGCGGCAACGAGCGCGTGAAAATCACCTACGTCGATCAGCACACCGCCGAGGGAAACAAGGAGAAACTCGTCGTCAAGGAGATTGACGTCGTCGGCAACGGCGTCGTCGCCATCATGGACGGGGCCTATGCCGAAACGCTTGGCGGCGTCGTCCTGGGTAAGAGCATCAACATCCAGATCACCGACGCCGATCACGACCTGACCGACAAGGCCGACATCCTCAAGGCCACCGTCGAGGTCTATCGCGAAAAGACGACCGAGGAACTGAAAGCCGAAGTGCCGGGGACCGCTGACGAGAAAAAGGACGACCCGCACAAGCTGGCCCGGTTCAAGAAGATCGACAGCGCCAATATCATCCTCACCGAGACGAAATTGACTCGCCCCGGCGAGGAGAAGAAGCCCGAAGACAAAAAGCCCGAGGAGAAGGAAGACGATTCCGTTCACACCGGCGTCTTCCGCACGGCGGTGCAACTCGTCCGCGCCGAGACGGCGATTGCCGGCGACCTGATCCTGCAAGCGATGCCGAACGATCTCATCGTCGTTCGCTACATGGACGACAAGAACATGACCGGCCAGCCGCGCGAAGTGGTCTACAAGGCGCGCTGCGTCGAGGGCAGCCTCGGCGGCGTGCGCGTGACGCAATCGCAGATTTCCGATCAGGAACTGAAGGTCAAGACGCAACTGAAGACCGCCAGCGCGCTGACGAACATCGGCAATCGCTACAAGGAATTCGGTCTGAAGATCGAGGCCGGCAAGAAGTACGAACTGGCCAAGAAGATCTGCGACGACATCGCCGATGAGGCCCAGCGCCTCGGCGGCCGGACCCTCGAAGAGACCTATGTGCAGTTGTGGAAGATCTATTTCGAGATGGACAAGCTCGACCTGGCCGCCGCGATGAGTCAGCGGTTGCAGCGCGAGTTCCCCAACAGCGAGTTCGTCGATGCCGCCCTGCTGTCGCTGGGCCACGTCGCCCGCAAGCAGAACCAGTTCCAGAAGGCCATCGGCATCTACACCAGCATTCTGCGAATGGAAAAGAGTCCGCTCAAGGGTGAGTCGCAGTTCGGTATCGCCGAGTGCTACGAGGACATGGCGAAGGCCGCGGAGGGAGCGACCCAGACGCAGCTCTATGACAAGTCGTTCCAGGAGTACAAGCTGGTCTACGACCGTTATCCCGACAGCGGCCGGGTCGGCGAGGCGGTGGCCAAGATGGCCAACTACTACTACCAGCAGAAGGATTACGCCCGGGCCATCGACGTCTTCGAGAGCGTGCTGAAGTCGCAGCCGGACGCCAAGTATCTCGACGTGATCCTCTTCAACTATGGCCGCTGCCTCTATCGCATGGACAAGAAAGCGGAGGCTCGCAAGCAGTTCGACAGCCTGATCGGCGACTTCCCGGAAAGTCCGCTCGCCCCCGACGCCAAAAAGATCTCTGAGGCCCTCCGCAAGGCCGGAGGCTGATGCCCGCCGCTGACCCTCGTTCCCACGCTCCGCGTGGGAACGTTCCTGCGACGCTCCGCGTCGCGTGCAATGGCCACGAGAAAAAGACCCTGACGCGACGCAGAGCGTCGAAGAGCGCGTTCCCACGCAGAGCGTGGGAACGAGGAGATAGAAGTAATGCGTATCCTCGCGTTTTCCGCGTTTCTACTCGTCTCGACCGGCGCCCTGGCTTTCTTTCAGGAAGGCGACGTCGATGCCGTCACCAAACAGGCGACGGCCCTCGAATCGCAACTGACCAAGACGCGCAGCACCACCGTCGAGGCGGCCGAGGTGATGCTCAAGCTCATCGACCTCTACCACGAGAACGGCCGGGTCTTCGGTCTCGTTCGCGTCGGCCAGAGCTTCGTCGCCCTGCACACCAGCCATCCGCGCCACAAGGACGCGATGGTCAAGCTCATGGACGGCCTGCGCGTCACCGGCCGCAACAAGGAGTTGATCGCCACGGAGCGACAGTTCCTCGCCCGCTACCCGGGTGATGCCGCCGGCGCCGACGCCGAGAAAATGCTGGGCCGGCTGCTCACCCGCGCCAACGAGACTGCCGCCGCCGCCCCGGTGAACGAGGCCGTGTGGAAGCGACTCGGCCCGACTCCGGAAGGACGCGAACACGGCATGCGCGCCCTGGCGCAATATCAGGCCTTCAACAACGCCGACGGCTGGACGAAGGCCGGCACCATCGGCGACGACATGCTCGACAAGCTGCCCGCCGGACCGTTCGCCGGCTATGTCGGCTGGCAAGCTGTCGATGCCTGGGAACGCATCAGCAACTGGCCCAAGGCCAACCTGACCGCGGGAAAGCTGGTCGCCAAGGGCGGACTGCCGGGGCCTTACTATGTGCAGCAACTGCACCAGCGGATGGGCGAGAACTACGCCCGCCAGGGACAGCGCGTCAACGCCATCGACAGCTTCAAGAAGGCCCTCGCCGTTCAGGGGATGCCGCAACGTCCCGATATCCTCGGCCGCATTATCAGCGAGACGTACGCCACGAATCCGAAGCCGGGCGTCCTTGAACCGCTGGTCGCCGAGTATCTGCTGAAGTATCCCGAGCGCCCGGACCGCCACCAGTTTCGCACTCTGCTCGCCATCCTTTACCTCAACGACAAGCAGTCCGCGAAGGCCGAGCAGATCTTCACCGAGGTGTTGCCCTTCGACGCCCGCACCCATAACCCCCTCGGCAACTACTTCCAGGCGAGCATCGGCGACTCGGCAGCAGTCGCGGCAGCGGCGCAGACGGCATTCGTTGCGGCAGCCACGGCCGCCACTACCGCCGAGACCGCCGCAAAGGCCGCGGCCAATGACCCGAAACAGAAGGCGCAGGTCAAGGCGCTGACGGACAGGGCCGAGTTGCTCCGCAAACAGGCCAACACCTTGAAGGCCAACCTGGACAGCACGGCGTCACTCGCCCAGGCGAAGTTCACCACCGTCGAGCAGGTGCTGACCGCCGCCATCGCCAAGAGCACGCCTTACAATGCCGCCCCTCTGCGTTACGCGCTGGCGATCGACTTCTACCGCGACCGAGTCAGGGATACCGCCAAGGCGAAGGCCGCGGCCCGCGAGGCGCTGTTCAAGAACCAGACGAACGAGAGCTACACCACCACCTACCTGACCTGGCTGCTCGACAACGCCGGTTCGGATGCGGAGTTCCAGGGCGATGTGGCGGCGTATGTGGCCGCGCGCAAGGAAAAGCCCTACTGGGCCAACTATCGCGAGGCGCTGGCCGCCTGGCTTCTGGCCAACGGGGTGAAGAAGGAACCGCAGATCGTCTCGCGCGTCTCCTTCGCCCGCGCTCGCCTTGCCGGGGGCGACAACGACCCCGTTTTCGCCGACTGGCTCGCCCTTGAAAAGGCAACGCGCGAGAACAATATCGGCCAGGTCCTCGCCATTCGCGCTCGCCTGCTCGCCCCGGCCGTCACCGCGAAACTGCCCGACGAACTTTGCCATGACCTCTTCTATGCCCAGCAGTACTACTTCCGTCATCAGACCACTGGCCCACAGCAACTGACCTGCGTGGACATCTGCAAGGCATGGACGACGCGGCTGCCGAAATCGCTCGACGCGGCCTGGAACTACCTCGCCTGGACCAGCGATCTCGCTGTCGTCAAGGATTACGCCGACGCCGCCAAGCACTACATGACCTTCGCCCTCGAAGCCGGCAACTCCGACGCTTATCGCCGGGTGACGCAGTGCGTCGCCGGCACCAAGGACGCCGCGCTGGGCAAGCAGGCGTGGGCCTGGCTGCAGAAGAACATCGAAAAGTACGGCTACGACGGTAACAGCGCGTCGAGCGTCGGCGATTACTTCGACGCCCTCGGCATGAAGACGGAAGCGGTCGAGATCTGGAAGAAGGGCATGACGGTCAACCGCGACACGCACGATTCTCGCCAGTGCTTTGACCGTCTTCAGGGCCGGTTGACCGTCGAGGCCGACAAGATCAAGCTGCTCGACGAGCAGTTGCCGGTCGAGGGGTACTGGCAACTCAACTACGCCCTGCTCAAGGCCGACCGCCTGCTCAAGGCGAACGACCTGGCCGGCTTCGACAAGCTGCTGCGCGAGACAGCCGAGAAGGCGCGCAATCGCCCGTTCAGCGGCATGAATCCGAACAACGATTACCAGATGACGATGGCCTGGGTTGCGACCACCCGCGCCGATATGAAGATGACCGAGGCCGACAAGCGCCGCGTCTACACGGTGCTGCGCGATCTCAAGATCGAGCGGCCCTCCGCCGCCGCGGCCGGCGCGCTGCTCGAACTGGCCGACGAACAGAAGATGCCGGCGATGAAGCGGCTGCTGGCCCTCAACGAGGCGTCGCTCATGTCCTTCGGCGATCACGTCGATTGGGACGTGATGATGTCCTATGCCCAGACGGCCATGGGCAAGAAGGACTATCTGACGTCGGCCACGATCCTTGGCGGCATCCTGGCCAACCAACTTGCCGTTGACGAGGGCCGGCGCAAGGCAGGCCGCGACATGCTGACGCAGGCCTATTCGCGCATGGGCGCAGCCGGCTCGGCCATCGACGACAAGAGTCCGATCGCGCCGCTGCTTCAGGCCGGCATGCACCTGCGGCTCGGCGACAACAAGCTGGCCTTCGAGACGTATCTCGCCAACAAGAAGCTGTTCGACGATCACAAGACCGAGGTGCCGCTTGACTTGCTGCTGTTTGTCTGCGAGAGCCATTTGACGGCGGGCGGCGACGAGAACGCCAACCGCGTCGAGGACATTTGCCGGGCCTGGCTCATCAAGCACAGCGAAAACAAGGAGATTGACGACAGCGACAAGGCCCGAGTGCAGTTGATGCTCGGCCGGAACTTCTTCAAGGCGCGCCGCTATGACCTGGCCCGCAATGAGTTCACGACGACCGTCAATCGCTATCCCAAGACGCCCCAGGCCACCGAGGCTGAGTTCGGCATCGGCGAGACGCACATGGAGCAGAAGGTCTACGACCAGGCCGAAGCCGTCTTCGAGCGCCTGGCCGGCTCACGCGAGCGCGACGTCGTCATCCGCGCCGAGTTCCTGCGCGGCGTCCTCGCCAGCCGCCGCGGCGACCGCGACGACGCTCGCATCATCTTCCGCGGCGTCCTCGAACGAGTGCCGACGATCGAACTGGCCAACCAGGTGCTGTATAACCTGTCCGAAGTGTACGGGGCCGAGCAACGCTATGTCGATCAGCTCGAACTGCTTCGCACGGTCGGCCGGCTGGGACGCAACAGCAAGCGCTGGCACACGCCGGGCGAACCGCTCTCCATCGTCGTTCAGGACAGCGACCTTGGCGTCAGCCGGGGCCATGCCCGCATTCCAGTCCGCGTCTGGACCGAGCCGGGCGGAGATGAAGAGATCATCTATCTGCTGTCCGGCGGCGCCGGCAAGGGCCTGTTCCGGGCCGATCTGGAGACGCGCCTCGGCACGCCCGCCAAGAACGATCGCATCCTGCAGTTGACCGGCAAGGACACCATCCGCTGCGACTACACCGAGGCGTTCAAGAAGGAATTCAAGGACATCCCGCTGCCGGATGCCGAGATTCGCATTGCGTCCGACGCCAAACTCGATATCGCTTCGAGCAAGATCTTCGACGAGGAAGACGAGGGCTTCAGCAAGAAGCTCGAACGCGAGGCCAAGGGCGATGAGGAGGACAAGCGCAAGTCTCTCGGCCGGCCCAAGGACCAGATCAAGCCGGGCAACCTGCTCTATCTGCGCGTCGTCGATCCGGATCGCGACATCAGCGACAAGCCCGATACGGTGACGGTCAAGCTGACGTCGGCCAGCGGCGATCAGGTGCAGGTGACGCTCACCGAGACGGGCGCGCACACCGGCATCTTCGAGGGGACGGCCAAGACGGGCGAACTGCCCGCCGGCGCGCTCGCGACCAACACCGCCCTCGATCACAGCCCGCTGATGGCGATCGACAAGGACAAGAAGACGTACTGGCTCAGCGAACCGGACGGCATCACGCCCAAGGTGCTGACCATCGACATGAAGGACCTCAAGGCGGTCGATCGCGTCACGATCTCGACTCCCGACCCGGCCAAGAACGCTCCAGTCCGCGGCACGCTTGAAGGCAGCGATGACGGCCGGCTCTGGTTCAAGCTCGCGTCCAATCCGGTCGAGATGCCCGTGCTGCCGCCCGCCGGCAACTTCGAGCGCATGACGCTCAAGCTCTACGACGGCCTCAACACGGCCGGCTACACCACCTGGAACCAGGTCCTCGACCTCGCCAAGACCGGCAAGCCGACCAAGACGGAAGCAGCCGACAACCTCAGTTGGACCCGGCCCCCGGGTGCCAAGCAAGTTCCCATGACCGCTCTGTGGCAGGGCAAGTTGGTGCAGGCCCGTCCGGGTGCTGCTCGCCTGGCGATCCATGCCGATGTGACGGCCATCTATCTCGACAAGGAGTTGGTGCTGCCGGTGGGCGCCGGCAATCGCACGGTTGACGTCTACCTGGAGAAGGGGACGCACGACCTGATGGTCTTCGCGGCCATCAACCCGGCAACGCCGGGCATCGAAAGCCTG
>JBBSDR010000324.1:0-6982 GCA_038240465.1 Gemmatales bacterium | reverse complement strand
GGCGAACGACGTGCAGGCCGGCACTGGAGGCGAGGATGTTCACCGTGGCTTCGAGGCCGGCCCCCATCAACTTCATCGAAACGAGTTTCTCGGCTTCCTTGGCCGCCTGCGGATCGACGGTGATGCTGACGGCGAAGGTGCGCGACAGATCGTCCACGGCCTTGCTCAACGGCAAATCCTTGATCGAGCCATTGACCTTCTGCGTCATCTGCAGGGCGACAGCCCGGTCGATGGTCGTCAGCAGCACGCGCTCGCCCAGGACGATATAGGTCATGCTCCACGGTTGCAGGGCGCGGGCGAGCATGCCGTTGAGAGGGGCCTTGTTGCCGCGCAGGCTGATCGTCACCGGCGACGAGCCGCCGGGAAGCCACCAGGCGGCCAGGATGGGATCGACCTCGAAGGTGATGCCGGTCAGAGACGTGAGGCTCTCGGCCACCTTGTTGAGCGGCTGATTCTTGATCTCGAGATCACGCTTTTCGCGGAGGGCCTGGACGATCTTCTCCGCCTGGAATGGCTCGGGGTCCTTCTTCGGCGGCGCGTCCTGCGCGGACGCCGGCAGCCCCAGAATCGCGATTAACCAGCCCGAAAGGACGAGACGATTCATATTGTTATCTCCTTCAGAAAGGGGCTTCGGACCGGCGGCGGGCTGCCCGCTAAGCCGCAAGCGGCAACACGTTAGTCCAGATCTGCACCGGCGACGGGAGAGACACCAGGCCGCGAACACCTGGACCGACGCGGTCGCGCCGCAGCGTCTCGGCGTGGATTCCCCGGTTTTTCTTCTGCTCGGACTTCAAGCGCTGAGCGTTCTTGGGGGTCGTCACATAGACAGCGTTATCCTGCAAGATCGTCCGCAGATCGGCCATGTCCGCCAGCATCGAGACGGCCGAATCCAGCGGCAGATTGTCGAACGGGGGTAACGTGAACATCCCTCGCCCTTGACGCGGGGCGAGGGAAAGAGGTGCATGGTATCACTACATTCCGCCGCCCTGAGCCGGCGAGGGGACGAAGCCGCGAACACCAGCGCCGACCCGGCCAATACGCGGCGTCTCGGAGTCCTCGGGCATGTTCTTCTTCTGTCGCGACTCCCAGCGCAGGGCGCTCTCGCGGGTCGTCACATAGATGGCGTTGTCCTGTAAGACCGGCTGCAACTCGGCCATGTCCGCCAGGAACGCGACCGCCGTGTCCAGCGGCAAATTGCTGAAACAAGCGGTCACAAGGGTCTTTGCCTTGTCGCCGGCGCGAGCGTCGAGAACGACGTTGTGTTCCGTCTGCTCGGACAGTTCCTTCAGGGCGTCTTCGAGCGTCTTCTTCTCGAAGGTGGCGTTGACCAGCGGCAGGAACGGCCCGGGATAATCGCCCCAGATCCGCGTTCGCAGGTCCTTGATGGTCGTGATTTCGATGTGGTGCTTGCGGATGAGGAAGGTCGCCCCCGAATTCTCGGCTTTCGGGCCCTTCTCATCCACCCGGTCGAAAATCGCTCTCAGATACCGCTCCAGGGTGATATTTCGCATTGCGGGTAGCGGCTTGTCCTCGACGATGCCAATCTCCAAGGGTTCCTTGATGTTGTCCTTGTTGAATGCGTCGTTGTTGATCGAGAACTGAACCTTCAGTTTGAAGTCCTTCTCCACTCTCCCGGTGAGACCTTTAAGGACACTCCCCAGTTTGGTCTGTGGATCCGCAGGCAACTCGAGGAATTCGGGGAACACAGATCGCAGAGCGGTCAGGGCCGGTGCTTCGGCTTTGGCAGGCACTTCCGGAGCGGCCACGGCGGGCACGGTGGGGGCCGGGGCTTTCGGACCGGCCTGGCCGAGCGCCAACGCCACTCCCAGAACGAGCATTCCACAGACGACAGCGATGCGAGACATGATGCTTCTCCCTTGTTCACGAAAACCGCCAGGCCGCAAGCGGCAAGACGGTCATGGCGCTCCGAGATGTTCGACGATGTGTCCCATGGCCGGAATCAGATACATCCCCGAACTGTAATGCCCACAATCGTACCAGACGATCTTCTGCTTCCCTGTCGCCTCCCACAACGCCTGCGACATCTTCGGCGGCACGACCTCGTCGCGCTTGCCGGCAATAATCAGCAGCTTGCGGTCCTTCAAGTTGTCCGCCTTCGTCAGCGGATCGATCGGCGCGAACAGCTTCTTCGCCTCGCTCTTGCTGCCACCGACTTTCTCGTAAAGCTTGATGTAGGGAGCAGCCTGCGGATGGTCCCAGAAGCCATCGACCAGACCGCCGCCGCCGAGCAGGACGACGACGCGCTTCAGCTTCGGCTCCATCTCGGCGGACAAAGCGCCGACCATGCTGCCCAGGCTGGTGCCGAGCAGTCCAAGGCGCTGTTTATCGACCTCCGGCCGCGCTTCGAGCCAGGCCGTCGCCCGGCGGACGTCGAGGACCGTCTGGCGCAGGGCGTTGAAGGTGTGCGGCAGATCGTAGGACATCAGGCGCAGTTTGCTCCCCGGAGGACGCCGCGGCCCGTAGTAGGCCATCTGCACGAAGAGACTGGCGATGCCCTTCTGGGCCAGCATGGTCGCGAGGCTGCGCGACAGGCTCTGGTCGCCCGCCGTGATGTCGAGGATGACCACGGCCGGGAACGGGCCGTCGCCCCTGGGCCGATAATACTCGGCGTGGACGGTGTTGTTCTCCTTGTGCGGCGTCACGATCGGCGAGGGGAAACGCACCCGCGAGATGAGGATGCCGGCCTGCTTCAACTCGGTCTTGGTCTCCATCTCGTAATCGAACGAGTGAGCGGACAGGCGATAGCGTTCGGGGATGTTGTCCTGGGTGCCGAGCGGCTCGAAGCGGATCGTCCCCTTTTCGACAGGGGCGGCGCTGGCGGGAAGGACCGCCAGCCGAATGAGGACGAGTGCGAGGAAAGCGCGGCGCATGATGGCTCCTTGCAAGATCGAACAGCCGAACCCCTGTTCGCGTTGGCGCAACCGGCACGAACAGGCCAGAGAGCTTTGCCGGATTCTATCACTGTAAAGGCCCCCTGTCATTCCGGGAACCGCGATCCGAGCGAAGAAGGAACAGAATCGGCCAGCGCCTTGAAGAGACTCCGCGAAGGCAGAGTTTTGCGCGCCAGAAAAAAAGTTGAAAAGATTCTTGACAACACCCTTCGCGCGAGATTATAAAGGAAGGTTAGATTAAGTGTGTTCTTCGTGGCAGCGATTCAACAATCAGGCCACTGCGGCGGCGAGACTTTTGCAGCCCCGTCCGAACGGTGACCGCCTCCTAATCCCTCCTGATGTGCGAGGGAGCGGAGGAGCAGTACATCACAGCGGGCCACGAAGAAACGGGATTTCGCGGCTGGAAGGGTTGCGGACTTACGGCCTTGGGTGGCTCCGAGATGGCTCGATTCCTCCAAGAGACTCGATAAGTACACTTCCGCTCCCGCCAAACGCGGACCCTTGTACTCTCATCACAAGGAGGTGTCGCAGTCGATACTCTTCCGACTTCTTTCGCCGGAGCCTGCTGCGGGATCGGATCTCGGTTTTAAGGTTTCGGGTGGATCGACGCCTTCTCCAAGGCGCACCCCCGAAAAACCTGATAAGTATCCACCAATCTCATCCCGCGTGCAGGCTCCGCTTTTTTTCCCATCTCCTTTTCCCCTCTCTTCTCTCATTCCTCGCGCTGACAAATTCCCTGAGCGAGCGTCTACCTTGAAAGCGGCTTCCCTCACAAGGGAAAGGCGTCGTAAAAGGACACTCCAGGGTATGGTTCAATGGAACTGCGGCGAGGAAGCCGATCGAGACGTTACAATAGATGGGGGGAAAGATCCTTCGAGCCGGAGGCGGGATGATGTCGAGAACCATTCGCTTCATGGTCCTGATGGGGGCGGTGTTCGTTGCCGCCGGGCAGTCCCTCGGCGCATCCTGGCCGGTGACACGCGGCCCGTCACGCGAGCCGAATCCCTACCACTACGATCCCGCCATCTGGAAGACCGTTCCCGCCGAGTTCCTCGACGACGCTCCCGCCTGCATCCTGTTCGCCGCGACGACCAATCTCGTCGAGGCCGACGGCACCATCGAGACCATCACGCACGAGATCACCCGGCCCGCTTCGCGCAAGAGCGTCGAGAAACTCGGTGAGTTTCGAGCCATTAGCTATAACCCCGTCTACCAGAAGCTGACGCTCAACGAGGCCCGTCTGCACAAGGCGTCCGGCAAGGTCCTCGAAGTCGAACCGCGCCACGTTCAGTTGCGCGACGCCGGCACGGATTACCTCGTTTACAACGCCGACAAGCAGTTGATCATCTCTTTCCCGAGCCTCGAAGTAGGCGACGTGCTGGAGGTGAAGTGGACCATTCGCGGCAAGAACCCGGAGCATCACGGCCAGTTCTTCAACCGCTACAGCTTCGGCGATCCCGACTATCCCGTCGTCCGCGATGAGATGCGCGTTCGGGTGCCGCTGACGAAACCGCTCAAGTGGGCCTGCACCGGCGGCAAGGTTGAGCCGAAAATCAGCGACAGCGCCGATGGCCGGCTCTATCTCTGGTCGGCCGCCAACCTCCAACTGTTGCCGCGCGACGAGGACCGTCCCTCGAAAGAGGAACTGCGCTTGCAGGTCGCCTGTTCGACATTCGCCTCTTGGTCCGAGGTGGGCGAGTGGAAGAAGAAACTGCGGACCGAGTGCTGGGAATGCACGCCGCTCGTCAAGCAGACCGTGGCCGAGGTGACGCGCAACCTCAAGAAGCCGGAGGACAGGGCCCGCGCCCTCGCCTACTGGGTCCGGCGCAACATCCGCTACCTGTCCACCGGCACCAGCCACGACTACACGCCGCACAAGCCGGGCGAGGTCCTCGCCAACCGCCAGGGCGATTGCAAGGACACCAGCCAACTGCTGGCGGTAATGCTGCGCGAGGCGGGGCTGCCCGCGGCGCTGGTCACCCTCGGAGTTCAGGATGATGGCCAGGTGCTGGAGGACGTGCCGTCGCCCTGGGGTACGCATGGCATCCTCCTGGTGGCGCTCGACGGCAAGGACCACTGGATCGACACCACCGCGACGCTCTCGGCATGGGATGTGTTGCCGCGTCCCTGTCGCGATCGCCTCTGCTACGTCACCGATGACAGCGGCATTCGTCTGAAGCGGACGCCCAAACTCGGCGCGGATGACAACCGCTTCGAGCAGACGACCGACGTGAGCATCGCGGCCGATGGCTCGACGCGGGCGCGGCGCAGCGAGGTCTATCACAACCTGGGGGCGCTGAATCAGCGCGACCGCTGGCTGGAAGTGCCGATCGGCGAACAGCGCCGCCAGGCGGTCGCCAGGCTGCTCGACAGCAACAACCAGTCGCGCCTTCATCGGCTGACCATCGACGAGGAATCGCTGCGCGACTTCGATCGGCCCGTGCGCGCGACGGTCGAGTTCACCGTCCCGGGACAGTTCGGCGGCAAGGAGCGCGAGTCGTCGTTCACCGACAGTCGCGTCTGGGCTTACCTGCTCGCCTATCACGTCGATCCCGATCGCCAGTTGCCGTTGGAACTGGGTGGGCCGGTCGATACGAGGCACGCCTACCTGCTGCGGGCGCCGGCGGGCTTCGAGTTCGACGGGTTGCCGCGTTCGCGTACCGTGCGGTCGAAGTGGGGCAGCTTCTCGCGAACGATCACCTGGCTCGCCGATGGCTATCGCGGTATGCGCATCGACTACCATTTGCGTCTGGAGAAGACGCGCGTCGAGCCGGCCGACTTCGAGGAGTTTCACCGGTTTCACAAGGACGTCAACGACGCCTATCGCGTCTGGGTCGCGCTGGAGCGGACGTGGAACCGCAAGGACCTGGCCGAGATGGAGGCCCTCGTCTGGATGACTCCCGAGGATAGTGCCGCCGCGGCGCTGCTGGCGGAGCAATACCTGCACTTCGGCGACCGGACCGAGGCTCAGCGCGTGCTGAAGCGAGCGCGGCACTTCAAGCCGGACGACCTGTCGCTGCTGGAACTATCGGTCAAGGCGGCGAGCAATCCGGAGTCGGCGGAGAAGATGCAGCGCGAGCTGGTGACGCGCCGTTCGGAGGACCCGTCCCAGGCGATCGCGCTGGCCGCCATGCTGATCGATCGCGGCAAGCCGGCCCTGGCCGAGCCGTTGCTGACCGCCCTGGCGTCCTCGGCTCCCCCCGCGGCGCGCGGCCTGGCCTGCTATCAACTGGCCCGCGCCGCCCTGCTTCAGGAGAAGGCGATGGCCGCCCTCGATCATCTCGAAAAGGCGGAACTGTTCGACGCGGGCAAGGGCCATCTGCTGGCGGTGCAAATGCTGCGCGGCCGGGCTTATCAGGCGCTCAAACGTCCCGCCGATGCCCTCAAGGCATATCAGAGCGCCTGCAAGGCCGATCCAAAGGCGGAGGACGCGCTTGTCGCGGTCATCGAGACCGCGCTGACGCAGAACGAGCGCGGCGTGGCGGGTGAGCATCTGCGCCGCTATGCCGCTCAGGCCGGTGAGCGTATCGCCAGTCTCAATCGCGCTGCCGATTTCGCGCTGCGGCTTGGCTGGCAGCAGGAGGCATTCGCCCTCGCCGAACGGGCGCGCGACCAGGGCTTCAACGAGAGTACGCAGCGAATCCTCGGCCTGGTACATCTCCAGCGCGGCGAGCCGGACAAGGCCCTCTTCCACCTCGAACGCGCCGATCCTTCGGCCCAGGTGCTGCATGGGATGATCCAGGCGTCCCTGGCGCTGGGCAAGGTGCAGGTGGCGGAGCGCGAGGCTCGTCGCGCCGCGCTGGTCTCGCAGCCGCCCGACGATCTGAAGCAGGCGCGCGACCGGGTGCAGACCCTCGTCAATCGCCGAGAGGAACTTCTCAAACAACTCGGTGCCGATGCCGCGACGAGGAGCAAGTGGATTGCCTCGCTCGATTACCTGGCGTGTGCGGAGGAGGCACAGGCGGTGGAGATGGTGTAGGACGGGCCCATGATGCCGAAGTGCATGGAAATATGGCTGGTAGCGGCGTTGGCCATGCCCAGGGGAATGGTGAGCGGATGCACGCGATTCC
>JBBSDR010000323.1:0-6997 GCA_038240465.1 Gemmatales bacterium | reverse complement strand
CTGTTCTTTTCTCTCGAGGACTGTGTTTTCCCTCGTCCCGGTCTCTACACCGTTCAATTTCGGTTCGAGAGTATCCTTCTGACTCAAGAACATTTACTCGTGAGGTAACCACTCATGTCCTCGCCGCCACAGACTCCAGAAGTCCCCTACGAATACGACTTGCTCCCGATCGAGATCATTCACGGAACGTCCGTCACCGATCCGGAAGAGTTGCGCAAGATCAGCGAGCGGGAACCCTACGATTCGTTCCCGCTGCGCAAGATCGACCACGTCCGCTTCTTCGTCGGCAACGCACGTCAAGCAGCCTACTTCTACCGCAACGCCTTCGGTTTCGACGTCGTCGCCTACGCCGGACTGGAGACGAAGTCGAAGGCCGAGGCGGGCTATGTTCTCCGACAGGGGGACATTACCTTCGTCGTCGTTTCGCCGTTGACGGCCCATCATCCGGAGAACCGGCGGCTGTTGCTGCACGGCGATGGCGTGCAGGACATCGCCATCGATGTGGACAGCGTCAAGTTTGCCTGGGACGAAGCCTGCCGCCGCGGCGCGATCCCCATCACGCCTCCCACGCGGATCGAGAACGACGAAGGCATCTACGACTCGGCGTCGATCCAGGCCTATGGCGACACAACGCATACTTTCGTCAACCACGATCACTATAACGGCGTGTTCGCGCCGGGCTACAAGCCACTCGATCCGGATCGTTACAACAGGGCCAGTTCTCGCGTTGCCGGCCTGATCGCCATCGATCACATCGTCGGCAACGTCGAGGAAGGCAAGATGGACGAGTGGGTGAAGTTCTACGAGGACGTGATGGGCTTCAAGCAGCTCATCAGCTTCGACGACAAGGACATCTCGACGGAGTATTCGGCGCTCATGTCGAAGGTAGTGTCGAGCGGCACCGGGCGGATCAAGTTTCCGATCAACGAGCCGGCGAAAGCGAAGCGGCGTTCGCAGATCGACGAATACTTGAACTTCTATCACGGTCCCGGCGTGCAGCACATCGCCCTATCGACGGGAGACATCATCGAGACGGTGCGCGCGTTGCGAGCCAACGACGTGTCGTTTCTGCGCGTGCCGCAATCGTACTACGACCTGCTTCCGGCCCGGGTGGGCGAAATCGAGGAGGATATCAAGGTGCTGGCCGACCTGGGCATCCTTGTCGATCGGGACGACGAGGGTTACATGCTGCAGATTTTCACGAAGCCGGTGGAGGATCGGCCGACGCTGTTCTTCGAGATCATCCAGCGTCACGGCTCGCGCAGTTTCGGCAAGGGGAATTTCAAGGCGCTGTTCGAGGCCATCGAACGCGAACAGGACCGGCGAGGTACGCTATAGTGCGGAAGAGGGATGCCGTCCCATGCCTGTCGCCGCTGAACTTTCGGGGGTGTGGATATCAGACGAGGTCGAGGCCGCTCTTGCCCTTCTGGGCGGACGAGCAAGTGCTGCCCGAGGAGAAGATGACGTGACGCCCGTCGTTGTTTACATGCTCCTCTGCGATGATGTGCGGATTGACCCTGACAACCCAACATGCGTGCATGTGGATTGCCTGATGGGCAACATTGTGTCTCTCGAAGATCCTCCGTTCCCTCTGTTACGAGAAATGATCTGTATCTACCTTGTCCTGACCGAGTGCCACCAGGAAGGGATCGGGCAAATCCGCGTTGTTTATGCCGACAGCGAGAACGAGGAGCTACTCTTCGGCTCACCCCAACACACCCTCAACTTCGCCGGTCATTCCCCGTTGGAATTGCTGGGGATCGTGTTCCGCCTCGAAGCCTGTGAGTTTCCAGAAGCCGGGCGATATCTGGTACAATTCTGGTATAATGAGCAGAAAGTTGAAGAACGCCCCTTGCGCGTGAGGTGATGGTTCCATGAATGTCCGATCGAGTAAGAATGAAGGGGTGAAACTGCTGGCCGAGTTCGTTGCGCGAGCGCTACCGCTGCCCAGCAAAGCGCCAACGCAAGACTCTCCTCGGCCGGCCTCGCGCTCGACGAACGAGGGAATCGCCCTCCTGGAGGATTTTCAGGATCGGGCCGAAGCTGTGCGCGGTCAAGAAAACACGCCCCGCTCTGATGGGACATTGGGAAAAGGGTGTCCTGCCCAAAGTGGGGCGACTTGCGTCCTTGAACTGGTCATCCATGTGGATGCCAATTCCTTGGCCGAGGACGATCAGAACCGGCTCCTGGAAGGGCTGAGTCAGTTACTCCCTAACGGTCAGGAAATGAATATCAGAGAAAAGACCCCAAGGGGCGTCAAGCTGGGTGTGATGCTCACGCAAGAGCAGGCGGAAAAGTTTTACCGGAGGGCATGTGGTGCGATTGAATGGGCAGCGAGGGTGGACATTCGCTTCATTTCCAACGGTCTCATCGGGGCCGAAGCGCCTCAATAAGTGAGCAGCCTGTCTCATCCGCCAAGCCGCAAGCGGCAGGAGAAGTCACATGCCGTTCTACCGCCAACTCGGCTCGATCCCGCGCAAACGCCACATCGAGCATCGCGTCTCACCCGGCTACCGCGACGAGGGCATCTTCTACGAGGAAGTCATCACCGTCGCCGGCTTCGACCGCGCTTACACCATCGCCTATCACCTGCGGCCGCCGACACGGGTCGCCAAGGTCGAAGCCGCCGGGACCGTGACTCTCGAACAGGCCGAGGTGCCTGTCCTGCGCCATCATCACCTCAAGAGCGGCAAAATGCCCGCGCAGGGCAACGTCGTGACTGGCCGGGTGCCGTTGCTGTTCAACGCCGACGTCATCATCAGCCGCTGCCGGCCCAGCGAGCCGCAGACGGAACTCTATCGCAATGCCGCCGACGATGAAGTCCTCTTCGTCCACAGAGGCAAGGGGACCCTCTATACTCTGTTCGGGGCGCTACAGTTCAAGCCCTTCGATTATGTGGTCATTCCGCGCTGCACGACCTATCGCATCGAGTTCGACGCCGACATTCAACCCGACCTGCTCATCGTCGAGGCGGCGCAGACGATCGGCATTCCGCCGCGCTATCTCAACCCCGATGGCCAACTCAAGCTCGGCGCTCCCTACAGCGAACGCGACATGCACGGACCAACCGAAACGCTGACGGTCGATCGCGAACAGGATACAACCGTGCTGGTCAAGGACAGCGCTCGCTTGACGCGCTACACGCTCAAGGCACATCCGTTTGACGTCGTCGGCTGGGATGGGATGGTGTATCCCTTCACGTTCAACGCCGATGACTTCGAGCCAATCACCGGCACGATCCACCAGCCGCCGCCGATCCATCAGACGTTTGAGGCGAAGGGGTTCGTCCTTTGCACGTTCGCTCCGCGCATGCTCGACACCCATCCCGAGGCGGTCAAGGTGCCGTATACGCATTCCAACGTGCAGGCCGATGAGGTGCTGTATTATGTGCGTGGGAGATTTGGCAGCCGGCGCGGAGTGGAGGAGTCGTCGTTCACGCTGCATCCGCGCGGCATTCCGCATGGACCACATCCGGGAACGATTGTCGCAAGCCGGCCGGCGACCCGCACGGATGAGTTGGCCGTCATGGTCGATACGGTGCGGCCGCTGCTGCTGACACGGCAGGCGCTGGAGATCGACGATCCGACGTATCCGTATAGCTGGATCGAGTAAAAGGCGAGCGGGGGGTTCACACCCCGGTGTTTGCAACTACCGGGGGGTTCACACCCCCCGCTCGCCTTTTACTGCCGCATTTCCGCAAGCGTCAGATATAGCCGGGCGAGGTGATACCACGAGCCGCTCTCGGGCAGACGCGCGATGACCTGCTTCAGCGAGACGATGGCCTCCGCCGGTTTGCCGAGAAACAGGTTCGCCATGCCGCGATTGAACAGCGCCGGCAGATGATCGCCCTCAATGGCCTGCCAGATCGCCAGCGCCTCCTCACGCTGTCCACTGTGCCAGGCCAGGGCCGCTTCCTCGTTCCGCCACGCAGCCTTCCACTCCTTCGGCAGCGCCACGGCACACTCCGCCAGCAGACGCGAAGCTCGCTCGAAATCCCGGGCCAGACGCATGACCCCAACCGCCAGCAGAGCTTGCGGGAACGGCTTGCGGGCCGACTGCTCCGCCCAGCTTGCCAGCCCGGCACTCTCGAACCGCCTCGTCTGCGGCGCCTTGGCGCTGTCGGACAGCAGCAAACTCAGGTTGCGAACCATCTGCGGGAAGTTGCCTGCACAGAAGACCAGGTCGAGAGCCGGCTCCTGCGCGGCGACGAGATTGCGCCAGTCGGACACCGCCGACAGGGGCGGCAAGGTGGCCTTGGGGCCGCCCACCTGAATCGCCGTGATGGCCTCATCCCAGGCCAGACGCGGCTCGACCGGCTGTACGGGACCGGCATCGTGAAGAACGACCTCGCTGTCCGCTTCCGGCGTCTCGCCACTCTGGATACGGCTGTTCAGATACTGCGAAAACAGTTCGGAAATCGACAGTGGATCATTTTCCTGGCGCATGACTGTTCCTTTCGCCACAAAACCTCTTCTCTGCCGGAAGAACGTGGACCGTCCGGGAACTTGCGCGCCGGCCCTCAGTCGGGGCGGAGGAAAAAGTAGAGCGACATTCCCAGACCAATGGCGATGACAATCCAGCGAACCAGAGCTTTGGGCAGACGTCTGCCGACGCGGGCCCCTGTGTATCCGCCGACGATGGCGGCGAGGGCCATTGCGATCCCGTAGGGCCAATGGACCTGGCCGCTGAAGACGAAAACGATCACCGAGATAGCGTTGACACAGGCCGCCAGGACCGTCTTGAGGGCGTTCATGCGATGAATGTCGTGCAACCCCATCAGGCCAAGCGCCGACAGCGTCAGGATGCCGATGCCCGCGCCGAAGTAGCCGCCATAGACGCCGACGAGGAACTGAAACGCGGCCACGGCGATGCAGCGGCCGAACGAAGGCAGCGGCTCCTCATCTGTAGCACAGGCTTCCAGCCTGTGTCCGGTGTTGCACAGGCTGGAAGCCTGTGCTACCGAAGGCTCCTCATCCGTAGCACAGGCTTCCAGCCTGTGTCCGGTGTTGCACAGGCTGGAAGCCCGTGCTACCGAAGGCTTCGCGAGGTAGCGATTGACGAGCGGCTGGCTCATGAACAGGATCGATGCAGTTAGCAGCAGCCAGGGAACGACGACCTTGAAGTAATCCGGCGGCAGCAGGACGAGCAGCAGGGAGCCGGCCAACCCGCCGATGAGACTGGGACCAGCGAGGAGGGCGAGCCAGCGCCGCGAGCCGGCCAACTCCTTGCGATAGCCCCAGGCGCCGGCGAACGAACCGGGAACGAGAGCGACCGTGCTGGTCACGTTGGCCGCCAGCGGCGACATCAGCGCGATTTCGAGGGCCGGAAAGGTCAGCAGAGTGCCGCCGCCGGCGACGGAGTTGATCGCTCCCGCGACAAAGGCGGTCAGGCACAGGATCGTATAGGTCAGCGGCTCGTTCATCACTTCCAGCGCACCACGACGCCGAGGTACTCTTCCTTCTTCTTCAGCAGCCCTTCGTAGGCGTCGCCGAGTTGCTCCGGCGCGATGCGGTGCGTGATCAGTCCGGCGAAGGGAAGCCGGCCCGAGGCGATGGCGCCCAGCAGCCAGCGCTGGGCCTTGTTGATGTCCCAGGCGCCGGCGAGCCTTGTGTGGGCCGGCTCGAACAGCATGTTGCCATGAGCGCCGCTGACCTCGATATAGCGGCGATGGAGATCGTCGTAAAAGTTGACGTCTTTCGCCTTGCCGCGCGGACTGCCGACGACGATGACCTGGCCGCCGTCACAGGCCAGCGACATCGCTACCGGCACCGCATCGGGAACGCCGGTCGCATCGGCGACAATCTCCGCTCCGCGCGAGCCGAGAAAGTCGGCGAGTTGCTGTTTCGCATCTCCGGCGTTCGGATCGATGACGCAATCGGCTCCGGCGGCGAGGGCGGCATCGCGGCGCATCTTGACCGCGTCGATGCCGACGACAGGCCAGGCGCCTGCCGCCATGAAGCAGCGCAGGGCAAACTGGCCGATGACGCCGAGGCCAAGGACCGCGGCCGAGCGCCCCAGCGTCAGGCCGGCGCGGATGGAAGCGCCGAAACCATAGCGGGCGACACAGGCGCAGGCGGCTTTTTCGACGTCGATGTTCGGCGGCAACTTCCAGAGCCGGCCCCGTTCATGGCCGATGGTCAGCATTTCGAGCGAGGCATGATTGCCGGGATAGCTGATGCGATCGCCGGGTTGCCAGCCCTCGACGGCCGCGCCGACGGCGACGATACTGCCGGCAGCGCTGTAGCCGGGACGAAAGGGAAACTTCCAGTCGGGCAGGCTGGGGTCCTTGAGCCATTGATGCGTGCCGGTGTAGACGGCCAATTCGGTGCCGGCGCTGACGCAACTGACCTCGGCGGCGACGAGGAGTTGATTCGGCTGCGGCGCGGGCAGGTCCGTCTCGCGGACTGCGACCTTGAACGGTTCGGTAACGACGACCTGGCGTGCGTGCATGGGAAGACTATTTGAGGAAGGAGGCGATGTCGAGGCTCATGAAACTCAATGGTAGCCGGACGAGAGCCGATTGGCCATGCGGCAAAAAGGCTAGCTGCGCTGCCTCCAAATGGATACTCTCAAACTGGCTTCGTTCCTTCCAAACTTGCAACGAGCATTCCTCATGTCGCTGAAACCTTCGTACCGCATCCACGCCTGTACTCTCCTCTGCCTTGCCGGGTGGCTTTTCGGGCTGGCCCTGCCGGACGCGCGCGCGGGCCTGATCGAGTACGTGAAAAAGGCCGATGCCTCGTTCACCTGGAAACTCACCGGCAAGACCGAACGTGGCCAGGGGACCATCTACGACATCCACCTCGTCTCGCAGACCTGGCACGAGATTCCTTGGGAACACACCTTGCAGGTATACGTCCCGAAAAACGTCACGCCGGGCAGCACACTCTTCTTGTCGAACCAGGGCGGCAAGCCAAATGCGGGCAGTATCGCCTTCGGGATGGACCTGGCCCGCCGGATGGAGTTGCCCTGCGCCATCCTCTACGGCATCCCCAAT
>JBBSDR010000322.1:0-7002 GCA_038240465.1 Gemmatales bacterium | reverse complement strand
CGAGTTGTCCAATCAACTGTTGCGCGTCAAGGTGAGTGGGAAAGTTGGCGAGTTGAAGTTCGAGAAAGAACTGGTGCCGGTGGTGACCGAGCCGCTCAAGCGGCTGTGGAAGAGCTTGTCAGGAGCCAAGGCGAGCGGGGTCAGTAATGACCCTGGTAATTCGTCCAACCGGCGTCAGTAATGACCCGGTAATTCGTCCAACCGGGGTCATTACTGACCCCGCTCGCCGTTCCCGAAAAGAGGAGGGACCCCATGTTCGGCAGCATCCTTCATCGCATGATCTTACGCGAGTTGGTGCGTGTGTTCCTGCTCTGCTTGATTGGCATCACCGGCATCCTGCTCATGGCGGGCATTGTCGCCGAGGCGTCTCAGCAAGGTCTCAGCCCGGGACAGATCTTCGCCATCATTCCCTTGCTGATTCCCAGTACGCTGCCGTACACCATTCCCGCGACCACACTGTTCGCCACCTGCGTTGTTTATGGACGCCTTGCCGCCGACAACGAGATCCTTGCCATCCGGGCGAGCGGCATCAACATGGTCAAGGTGGTCTGGCCGGGAGTCTTCCTCGGCCTGATGACCAGCGCCGCCACCCTGGGACTCTACTATCACGTCATCCCGTATACGCATCATTTGATGCGGTCGATGTTTCTTGACGATGTCGAGGAAGTCCTCTACGCCATGCTGCGGCGCAACAACCAGATCACCTTCCCGCACGTCGATTATTCGATGTATGTGCAGAGCGTGCAGGGCCGCCGGCTGCTGAATCCCCGATTCAAGCGCCGCGACACCAAGGGAGATACGGACGTCGTGGTCGTGGCTCGCGAAGCCGAACTGAAGGTCGATTTGAGGAACCAGCTGATTCTCGTTCACATGCGTTTCGGCGAGGTCTTGAGCAAGGATGGTTCCACCGTCCAGTTCGACGATCGTTTCTTCGACGTTCCATTGCCGGGGGAACTTCTCGGCGGGAACTATACGCGGCCTCGGGACATGACCTGGCAGGAGCTTTTCAAGGAACACGACAAGATGATCGAGGAGGAGAGGAAGGCTTCCAAGGAGGTCGAAACCGCGGAACACGGTGTCGCGGCGGTCAGTTCGCCGACCGAGGAGCAGTTCGCCCAGCGAAAGGCCCTGCAGAACAAGCTGAAGAACATCCAAATGATGATCAAAGCGATCGTCGCCGAGAAGCAAATGCGGCCCGCTCTGTCTCTCGGATGTTTGTTCTTTGTCCTCATCGGCTGTCCCATGGGCATCTGGTTCAGCAAGAGCGACTATCTCAGTTCGTTCATCACCTGTTTCCTGCCCATTGTCTTCGTCTACTATCCCCTGACTCTGTGCGGCACGGGCATGGCCAAGGATGGCAAATATCCTCCGGAATTTACCATCTGGGCCGCCGACGCCGTGATGGCCGTTGTCGGACTCGCGATGTTCCGGCGCTTGCTGAAGAATTGAGCCATGCCGCCCCGATTCCCGCACGACGCGAAGACCGCCGCTTTCACCCGGTTGGCGCGCGCCCTGCTTGGACATCCCGCGAATGCCCCTCTGCGCCAGCGCCTCTGCCGGATGCCGGATGCCGCCGCTGTTTTTTCCCGCGAGGCAACACTTCGCCTGTTTCGGATGCTGGCCTGCGAACGAGGGTTGCAGCCCTGTGCGAGTTTCCTCTGGACCGCCTCGACTCTTCTCGACCTGGAGACATGGAGTCTGGATGAGGCGGACCGGCTTGCCATTCTCGCTCTGCTGCCGGCAACTCTGTCCGAATTGGGAAATCTCTACGAGGAATTGCTGGCCCTGGCCCCGCGGCTCGACACGCGCCGCTGGTCCTTCGACCTGGAGCCGGTTCGCGGCAGCACGCGCAAGCGCCGGGGATCGTATGCGACACCCCAACGCCTCATCGAACCTCTTCTGGCCTCCGCACTCGATCCGCTTCTCGGCGATCCACTGTCTCTGAAAGTCTGCGATCCAGCGTGCGGCAGCGGCCGCTTGTTGCTCGCTGCCGCCCAGCGCCTGAGCCACGCCATTTCCCAGAGTTCAAGCCAGGCCGATGCGTTTCCCTTCGTTGTTCAGCACTGTCTCTTTGGAGTCGATCGCGATCCGCTGGCGGTCGAACTGGGCAAACTCACCTTGTGGGAAGCTTGCGGCGGCGCAGTGCCACTGGCGACTCTGGGCGGACACATCCGCTGTGGCAATTCTCTCGTCGGCATGCCGCCGGACATGGACGAACAGACCGATCCGGACCCCTGGACCTCAGCGCGGATGGGAGGCTCGCTCCAGGCAATCAACCGCCTGCGCGAGCGGCACGGGTTCTTTCACTGGAGGCAGGAGTTTCCCGGCGTCTTCTGCCCGGGGAAAGGTGAACCTGGCTTTGATGTCATTCTCGGCAATCCGCCCTGGGAGCGGGTCAAGCATCAGCGGACAGAGTGGCTCGCGAGCGGCGCATCCGGTAGCGAAGACGACCGGCGACGGGCGGTCGAAGAGAGCCGGTTCCTGCGTACCTCGGGCCGCTTTCCTCTGAGCGCCCGCGGGGACCTCAACTACTATGGCCCGTTCGTCGAGATGAGCCGGATGCTTGTCCGTCCCGGTGGGCGAGTCGGCCTGATCGTTCCCTCGGGGATTGCCACCGACGACTCGATGAAGGCCCTCTTTCAATCGCTGATGCTTGAGGACCTGGTCAGTTGGTACGACTTCCACAATCGCGGCCGGCTCTTCTCCGATGTTCAGGGTAACGTCAAGTTTGGACTGTTGACTCTGGCGCGCGGAACGCGCCCGAATTTCACTGCAGCAGCTCAACTTTCCGACCCGGCCGAACTGAACGATTCCGGACGCCTGGTTGTCCTCACGCCGGATCATGTTGCCCGGCTCAATCCGAACACGCAACACTGTCCGCCCTTCGCCTCGGCCAGGGATGCAGAACTGGTCGCACGACTGCACGAGCGCTTCCCAATCCTGATCCGCGACGGTCCTCCTCCAGTCAATCCGTGGAACCTGCGGCTCTGGACCATGTTCCACATGACCAAGGACGCGCCTCTGTTTCAGCGCGAGGAGTCACTGCGCGCGGCGGGCTGCACGTTGGCGGGCAACGTCTTCCGCAACGGCGCCCGCGTCTGTTTGCCGCTCTACGAGGCGAAGCTCATCAAGTCCTGGACGCATCGAGGAGGCACGTTCGCCGGGGTCCCCCCACCCCGGCGCCATGGAATGCATGCGGGGACGCAGCCTCTGCGGTCCGCGGCGGAATGGGTGCTGCCGCGCTATTGGGTGGACGAGGAGGCCGTTCGCGCCCGCGCTGGCGAGTCTCGTTGGTTCCTGGGTTTTCGCAATGCGATCAGCGCCGTCGCCGATGCCCGCAGTCTTGTGGCCGCCGTTGTCCCACGCGCCGGTGTCGGCAACAGCCTGCCGCTGATCGATGGGCCTGATACGAGACAATCGTGCCTGTTGCTCGCGCTGCTGAACAGCTTTGTCCTCGACTACGTTCTGCGCCAGAAGGCCAGCGGCGGCAACCTCAACTTTCACGTCCTCAAGCAACTCCCTGTCCCCCCTCCCGAGTTATTTGGAGAACCGCTTTCCAACTGGTTGCTTCAACGAGTTTTGGAGTTGACGTACACCGCGCCCGATCTGACGGATTTCGCGCGTGCATGCGGCTGGAACGGAGCGACGTTCGGCTTCGATGAGGAGCGGCGCTGGACAGTGTGCTGCGAGATCGATGCGGCGTTATTCCACGTTTACGGCCTGTCGCGCGGCGAAGTGGAACATGTCCTGGGATCGTTTCCGGTGCTGGAGCGGCGCGAGCGTCACCGGTTCGGTAGTTTCCGCAGTCGGCAGAGGATTCTGGAGTTGTTCGAGAGAGAATAACTGTCCGCTGCTTGCGGCTTGGCGATCATCCGCCAAGCCGCGACGGCGAAATAACTTCCCGCCGCTTGCGGCTTAGCGGGCGTTAGCGGGCGATCCGCTAAGCCGCAAGCGGCAAGAAAGAGGGAAGTTATTTCGACGTCGGTCCTAAGCCGCAAGCGGCGAGGAAGCCTTTGGACTCGTTGCTTACCAGCGGTAACTGTACTGCAGCAGCGTGTAGTCCACGTTGCGGTTGCCGCCCGGGGTTGTCCCGCGGATGAAGTCGCCGCTGAACAGATGCCCGTAGGTGAAGAAGATGTCCGAGTGCTTGTCCAGGTGGATGTTGAACAGCAGATCGGCGATCTGGCCGACGTCATGCCCGGCCACGCCCGTCGGACTGCGGCGAATCGGCGCTCCGGCCGAGTTGTACAGCGCGTCCTGCGACTTGTCGAGGCTCAGAACGTGGTACTGACCGTACATCGTCAGCCACTTGGCCGGGTAAAAAGCGACCTGACCGTTGAGGTCGATGATGTTCTGCCGGCCGATGACATCGAGGAAGCCGAAGTAGTAATGGCCGAACGGGAACAACTGGTTGAACGTGTGGGACTCTCCCGTCGTTGGCGAACTATCACCCGAGGCGTAATCCAGGTACAGCCACGCCTGCGGGGACCAGCATAGTTGCTTGGCGTTGTAGCCGACGCCGACGCTGCCCATCTGGGCGAAGAGCGATTGGTTCCGCTTGTCGCCGACCTGGACTGCTCCTTCGGCCTCCATCAGCAGGCCGTTCTCTTCCTCGCCGTAGTATCGGCTGCCCAGGGTGTGGACGCGATCGGGGCCAGGACGGATGCCCTGGGCGATGGGAAGCGCGTTCTGGTTATCGAGGTACAGGTAGTAGGCATCGACGAAGTGGTTCGGCGATGGCTTCCAGGTCGTCCACAGGCCGGCGAAGATCTGCTTGTCGTCCACCGAGTCGAGGTGTTCCGGCCGGGGAACAACCGGATTGACGACGAACGCATCGACATCGAGGTGTTCGCTGTGCCAGTAAGCTTTCGCACCCTGGAAGGTGCGCCGGGTGTTGGCCCAGTCGAGCGCGGAGATCAGCCGTTGCGAGCCGTAGCACAACTCTTGCCGGCCGATACGGACGTAGACCGGATCGTCGCCGATGTCGATGGTCCGCAGTTCGACGAACAGGTTGAGGATGTCGTTGCGGTCGATGTCGGTTCGGAGCGGAGCCAGGTCGCCGAAGGCGCTGTCGGCGTAGAGATACTCGCCGAAGATCCGCACGCGGTCGCCGATGGTCAGGTCGCCATAGGCACGCACGCGGAAGAGATCGTAGGTGTTGTTCTTGCCGCTGAGCCGGCTATCGACCTCGTTGGCGTAGCGGTAGCGGAACTCGCCGCCGGTCGTGAACTTCATGTGTTCGCCGATCGGAATCCGCTTCAGGCAGTCGAAGTAGTCGTGTTCCGTGTTGTTCGGATCATCGAGATAGCTCCAGTCGATGTCGAACATCGACTGCGGCTGGCCGCCGAATCGCGCGTAGGGATACTTCGGCGGCTTCTCAGAGTAGTTATCGGTCAACCGATCGTAGAGGGAGTAGTAGCCCGGGCCGGTCGGAGGGATGAGGCGGATGCCGGGCCTTGGCAGCGGCGTGATCGGCGGGAACTTGCGCGCCGCCGGGTCGCCGCCGGCAGGGCATTCCTCCACCACCACGGGAGCAGCCTCCACTGCGGGAATGGCTTCGACGACAGGGGCCGGCTTGGCCGGTGGGACCTTCTCCAGCGCGGGAAGCGGCTTGGCGGCAGGTGTGTCTTCCTCGGCAGCGGGCATGACACGGGGATCACCGGCCAGGGCGGTCCCGCCCAGCAGAGCGGAACCGAGCAGGAGAGCGGCAAGTTTGCCGCTTCGTTTCGTTCGGAAAAATCGGAACATGTTGATTCCTTCAACAGGTCGAGAGAAGAGATCGATGGAGAGCGCGGACCCGATGGCCCTTCCAACTATCCATCGACCACCATCCATGCGTGAATGAGTGATGAAACTCCTCTCCAGAGGAGTTGAGGCGCCGGACGCACGGGTTGAAGGGGACGTGAGAGCGGTAACGGTCTCAGCCGCGAGCAATGCGGTCCAGTTCGACCAGATGCGGCGCGGGGTCGCGCAGCCGTTCGGCGGCTTGCCGGGCGACGGTCAAATCGGCATCGAGTGGTTCGCCGGCCTGGCCGAGCAGCCGGCACAGTTTGACCCGGCAGCGGCACTCGTCGTGCAGCCGGCCTTTGCCGGACACCTGCTCCAGTTCGAGACGCCGGGACTCGACCGCCTCGTCGAGCCGGCCGCTCGCCTCGTGATAGGCGCACAGGGCATCGTGATAGCTCGGTCCCGGCAGGGCCTTGACGCGGCGTATGCGCGACTGCGCCTGGCGGTGAAGCTGTTCCGCCCGGGCGACATTTCCGTCCTGCCAGGCAAGGACACCCTGGAGCAGCAGGAACTCGGCCAATTTGCGGTGTTCCTCCTGTCGCCGGGCCACCTCCTCCCCGGCCCCGGCCCAGTTGCGCAGTGACTCCCAGTCCTGGCGGCGCAGGGCGATGGTGCAGAGATCGCCGAACGCGAAGACGGCGTGATGATCGCCTGTCGATGGGATGGGATCGGAGTCGGCCATGTCGAGCGTGATCTCGGCCGACTCCCGCGCCTCGTCGAGTTCGCCGCGAATCAGGGCGAACTCAGTCCGGCAACTCTGCACGCAGTAACGGCACTCCTGGTCTTCCGTCACTTCCTGGCGCATGAAATCGAGCGCCTGGATAATGGCGTCGGTGTGGCCGAGAGGATCGACGCCCATGTAGGCGTAGATCAAGTCCTCGTGTAGACAGATTCGCTGGGGCAACTGAGCGTAAGACGTCTTGCGTGCCTCCAGCGCCGCCCGCACCGCGATTTCGAGGGCGGGACGATAGTCGAGCAGGTAGTGCATGTAGCACTGCAACCGCCAGTGGTCGAAGTGCAGCACCCACCAGTGTTCATCAAGCGTCTGGGCGAGGGTGCGTCCCTCTTCGAGAGCGGCCAGCATCAGTTCTGGATTGCCCTTGCCGTGGGCAAACGCCTGACGCTGCAACCCGTACAGGCGCAGTCGTTCCTCGTCATTGGCGGCCTCGGCACGGCCCACAAACTCATGAATCCAATCCCAGACGCTCATGTCTT
>JBBSDR010000321.1:0-7009 GCA_038240465.1 Gemmatales bacterium | reverse complement strand
GAACCCAGCATCTGGACCCAATCGCCGAGCGGCTTCTCCTCGAAAACGACCGCGCCGGGCGGTTGCTCGGCAGCGGCGGAGATGCACAGGAAGAAGGAGAGGCCAACACTCCACTGCGGTTTCATGAGTACCTCCGAAGCTGCTTGCGTTGCTTCGTGGAGTATACCATGTCGCGCATTGTGAAGGGCAGCGAGAAACCGCCTCCCGTTCGCAGGCGTTCAACGAGGACGTCGCCGATAGTTGCTCAGGTAGCCGTAGATGTCGTTCTCTTCCTCCACCTGCGGATAGCCCAGCGCCATCAGTTCTTCCAGCGCCTGCGCGTTGGTCCAGCCTTCATATTCCATGCGATAAATGGCACAGTAGGCGCCGGTCCGATGCGTTCCCGCGAAACAGTGAACGAGGACGGGATAGGCGCGGGCGTCGTCCATGACTTCGAGGAATCGCTTCACGCCCTTCTCGACCGGAGGGACTTCGCCGGGCGCGCCTTCCCAGGGACGCGGCGGAATGCGGACGTAGCCCAGTCCCAGTTTGAGGCAGTATTCCTCCTCGCGCGCGTCCGGCGCGACGTGACCGGGAACGCGCGCATCGCGCAGCGTCACCACGGTGCGGATGCCGTATTCGTGGATGGCACGCTTGAGTCCATCGAGCGTCATCTGGCCGCTGCGATACAGTTTGTCCTCGCGAACCACGCGGAAGTTCTTCATCTCCTTCTGCTGGCGCGAGGCGTAGACGACGGGGCCGACGATCAGCCCGGCAATGATGGTCAACCGGAAAGCGGAGAGCAAAGTCGAGAAGCGCATGCGTCATCCCTGACAGAGCCGAGAGAGATAGTCCCGCCACGATTGGGGAACTGAGGCAGAGCAGTATACCCGGGAGGCTGTCCGGACTGCCAGCCCGACCTGTCGCTCGCGCGGCATCGCGCACTGGTGTCGCATTCACGCGTCATTGGCCCGCGCCGGAAGCCGGCACCTGATATCTATCCATCAGTCTACGATCATGAGGGAGGAAAATGCGTTCCATTCTCCGCGCCCACACCACACAAAGTGTGGGATTTCCATCCGAGGTGTACGTTTCTGCTGTCGTTGACCGCTGACATCATTGGCAAGGGTTGCAATCCTTGCTTGCGAGTATCGTCCTGCTATGCTAACTGAAGACGTGGATGCCCGGCCATGCCGCTTGCGTCTTCAGATTGGGAGGACTTCACAATGGGTGATCTCGTTCTCTTCCGCCTGCAAAGTGGGAGAGTGCGCGTCCTGGAGGAAACAGTTGAGGCGTGGCAACTCGCACACGCTGAGGCAATGCGTGCGCGAGCGATGGAAGACCTGGTGAGCGAATCTCTCACATTCCCAGATGGTCTTCGGGCCGTTTGGACTCGAATTTTGGAAGATGTCAGGGAGGACCGGATTCGAGAGTTCCAGATCACCGGCCAGGCGATACTTCATCTGTTTGACCGCGCGATCAATCTGCTGACTGTTCTCAAGCAGAGTGCGCAGAAGGTCGCCTCAGATACCGGCCACACAGTGGAAGGTCTGGATAAGCTCGACGCCGCCGCTTCCGATCTTCAGCAACTTCGCGATCACATCAAGGCATCCTGGCCTTGGGATGACCGTCCCTGGCCTCCCCTGGACCGCGCGATGGTCGAAGGGTCCCGTGCCGACATCGCGGCAGGGAGGCATGAGGATGTGAAAAGCGTCCTGGAACGGGTGCGCGCTGATGGCTCGATCTCGGAGAACTAACCCCGATGGAGTATCACGTCCTCTTGACGGAAACCATCCGGGAAAGGCTCGGCGGACTGCTCGGCGGCAACCGGAACCTCACCGTGCGGTTTCTCTCGTGTCTGTACGATGACCTGAAGCATCGTGCAGACATCTACCGCAAGCAGCGCGATCGTGACGACGCGGACCTCTTCCTCTACGCTGTCACTCTCCTGGAGGACACCACCTGGCACACCTACTACTGCCAGGTGAATGACGTTCAGGCGCAGGGGTACTTGTTCGTAGTCTCGATCGCTCATCACTCACGGCCAGCATAATGAAGCCGGATTGGGAACCTTCCCCGCCCGGCTTCACGATCTCCTACGCGACGAAGAAAAGGGGATAAGTAAGATGAAGGAAATCGGAAACCTTGCTTATCCCCTTCTCTTGGTGGTGTCGGAGGATCGTTGAATAGCCTCAGAAACCCTCGGAATTTCTCGAGAATTCTAGCGAAAAACAGCATCGTTCAAGGATGCTAAGACACGCCCCTTTTCTTCACTGCTCTTCTCTTCATTTTCCGCTTCGGCCTGGCGGTGAATGTGGCGTTTGAGACACCGGACAGGCGGTTCGGTTCCAGGCACCTTTTCATCCCTGGGTTTGTACGACATGCACGGCAACGTCTGGGAGTGGTGCGACGACCGCCGGAAGTCTGCCGATGGGGGCATGGCGTCGGGTGTGCCGGGGCGGCGGCTTGTTCTACGCCGCCGAGTTGTGCCGGGCGGCGTACTGCCCCCCGGGGGCGCCGTCGCGCCGAAACACCGAAGTCCTCGGCTTGCGCGTGGTCCGAGTTTCCGTCGGCAAGTAAGGTCAGGGAAAGTCATGAAGTTTGGCCGATCAGCCGTACGGCCAGACCCATTTCCGCGCTTGTTCGAAGATAAGAACGGTCCGCGACACCTTATCGGAGCCAGGAAGGGATACCCGCTCTTTTCCTGCCCACTTCAGTCGTCGGAATACCCGCACTGCTTCGGCGCCTGGCCGTGCTTCTCGATGACCTGCGGCAGTTTCCGGCGGGCGCCGGCCGGCTCGATGCCCTCCAACTTGACGTCGAGGTGCCAGTTGTTGCCGAAGTCGTACAGCAGATCCATCGACTGCCCCGGCGTCAACGGCAATTCACCGATCTGCACCTCGTCGGTCCACGGCCCCTCCTCCATGCGTGGGTCGGTGACGGTCACCGTCGCGCCAAATTCGTCCCGGTACTTGAACTGGTGGAGGTGGTCGGAAGCGAAGTCGAACGCGCGGATGATCACGCTCACCAGGCCGTTGAGGGTGGACTCGGCGGCAACCGCGATGCGCCGCCAGAGCTTCCCGAGCGAGATGCGGAAGATGAAGACGCCCTCGCGGAACTCGTCCTCGGGCAGGACCAGGGTGTTCTTCCAGGCCGGGAAGTAGGGCTGAAACAACGGCTGCCAGGCGCCGAAGCCGTATGCCTCCTCGTCTTCCTCGTCACGCAGTTCCGGCTCCCCCACGTTCGTTAACCACCATCCCCTTGACCGCTCGAACTCTCCCTCAAGAATGGTCATGACCGCGACGCCGAAGGGCCTCTGCTTCACACTGATGGGGGCCCAGGGTTGGACCTGTTTGCGCGGGAACGTGACCTCCACCAGTCCGAACAGGTCGAAGAGAGCGACAAGATAGCCCTGGTAGTTGCCGACCGTGCTCCACCGTTTGCCGACGGCCTTTATAAACTGCCAGAGGTGCACGCAATCCTTCAGGAAACTCTCGTCCCAGCGAGACCCTTGTTCGCCGATCATCTCCGGCCGGCCGAAGATGAGCCAGGCCTCCAGCAGGTTGAAGTAGCGTTCAGTGGGGTGCAAGCCGTTCCACGAGGCGAGCGCGGCCGGATCGATGACCAGGCGGGCCCTGGCGCCGCTCCCCTCGACTCGGGTCAGGCCGGAGGCGCGCAGCAGCAGGTGCAGCCCGTGCAGGTAGGGGTGCGAACGCAACTGCGGTCGCTTCATCGTGAGAGCCAACTGGAGCGGGCGGTGCAGTTTCGCGTCCAGTTCGGGGAATAGTTCCATGGGCAGCAGGTTGTACTTGCCCGCGACCTTGACACCGCAGGCGCCGACGCGGTCGAGTACCGCCTGGAAGTCGTGGAGGATCGAGCCGGGTTGCAGGTCGTCGATGACCTGGGCCTGCAGGAGCTGCTTCTGGGGTTCGGTGAGGGTGGGTGCGTTCACGATGGCCTCCTGTCGCAGCAGGATCGGAGTTGACGAGTCTATTATACTGGAGGGATCGCAGTTTCCCTCGCTGCCGAACGCTGTCCCGGACAGGCTGGTGAGCGTGACGTTCGGCGAGGGAGGTCGTCCGGCGGGCAACCAAAATGGGCGAGCGAAGCATAAACGCAGAGGGCGCGCAGACACGCTCTCGTTTCGTCGTCCCACGACGAAACGTCCAGACGCTTTGCACGATCGATAGTGGCCGGTTAATCGACCTGCACCCTGTACCGGTTCCCATCGAGGCCGAATGCGCGATGAGTCGGTCCGGCTGGATTGCCTGGGTGGATCCGGAAGAGTTGAACCCGATCTACCTCTGGCACTGCGATGCCGAACCGGGCCGGGACGAATTCCCCCCGCTGCACGTGCCGGGTGAACAGGCTGTCGAACGCCTGGCTTTCCGCGGGAACGAGTTGTGGGTTGCCGGCTGGCGAGCGGGGTGCCTGGCAGCGTGTCCGCTTGAGGCTACCCCGTGGCAGTTCGTTGAAATCGCCACGCCGTTGACCACTCCCATCAGCCGCCTGGCCTTCCGCAGTTCGAGATTGTACGCCACGAGCCACGACGGCAAGCAGAAGCGCCTCTGGCGCCTTGCGGTCGAGCTTAACGGACGTGTGGCGGTGGAAGCATGGATCGATTTGCCGCGCCGCAACCTGGATGACTTCCTCGGCATCGCCGCCGGCGCGTCATGGATAGCGGTCCTCGAATGGACGTTTAGTTTCTGCGAGGAAAGCTGTCACCTCCGCCTGTTCCATCCGGAAACGCTGGCCGCCCTGGAAGGATCGGAGAGGATCAGCGTGACGACGAACAGTCTGTTCGTGTACCCCGACGGCGGCAGTCTGGTGGCGGGGGCGGCCGACTGGAAAGGTCTCGCCTGGGCGGGTGACGTGCTCCTGCTGGCGTCCGGCCCCCGGGGCGTTGGATTTCTCGACTTGCGCAGGCTCCCGTCTCAAATGCCGCTCGGACGCGAGATCTGCTATGTGAGCACTCCGGGAAAGGTCGAGCGCGTCGTTCCCTGCCCGCAATTCGGGATGGCCCTGGCCGTGATAACGACCGCGGAGGGGATGGATACCATTGCGATTGAACTGCCCACTTGAGCCGAAGCGATTGGAATTTGTCCGGGGGTCTGACCCGGGTCAGACCCCCGGCCGCCGTTGATTTGCCACTGCCCATTTACACAGCCAGCTTCACATCCAGGGTGATTGTACCCTTAACCTGAGCGGCACTCACGAGGTCGAGCACTGGGTGAGCCTTTTTTTGCGTGAGCAGCAGGTTGCCGACGAGTTCATTCAGAACTTTTTCGGGAATTTCAAGGTGCAGATTCGCCCACGAGCCGTTGAGATCGGCGAACTTGGTTCTGAGCAGATTGTCGAGGAGAGATCGCAGATGCTCTTCCATTGAGTCTCCAGTGTTAGGTTTTGTGGTAATGAGGCTTCCGCCGTCATGTCGCCAGTTGAAATCCAGGAAAAAGGAGTCTTGGGTCGTCTGCCATCGTACGAGCGTGAAGTGATGCCCAATGCCAGCGGGGCAGAATGCCCGCAAGAGCGGAAAAGGGTCAAGGCTGACGTGCGTCTCCCCGAAGAATTCGGAGCTTGCCTGGAGCACATCCCCCGCTTTTAACTGTTCGTTGATCGAGTTGAGGATTCTCGAAACAACCCCCTGGCCGAGCATCGTCGTCGTCAGCGTGCCTTGGAATGGAGTCCCGGGAACCGAGGTCATCTTCTGAAGTTGGAGTTCGAGTCCCTTTTCCCCAAGGACGTTGAGGAATAATTTCCCGAACCAAGAGAAGAGATGATTTGACAACTCGGCAAAGAGGCGAAATCGATTCGTCCCGCTGGGGGCAACGCGAATCCGTCTTACTCGACTCGGAAGTCGGGACTCCACTACTGCACATAACTGATCGAGCATCCCCTGGCTCAATCGCACGCGGATCTGGCCATATGAGCCATTAAGATGAGGATACAGGGCGAGAAAGTCCATGAGCTATCCCCCTGCCGTGTTTAGGGAAAGGACAAAGGAAGGACCAGAGAAGAAAAAGGAGAAAAAGGAGAAGAAAAAGGTCTCGGGACCGTTTCCTGAACTGATTGTCTCAAAATGACTTGCGATTTGCCACCGTAACGGTTCCTTACACCTTTTCTTGACCGCCACCGACATTACTTCCTCCTGTACTTGCCCTGGACGACTTTTTTGACTGCCTCTAACCCACTTCCCCTCAGGTTTCTGATAGTCAAGGAATCCGCAACCACGGGCCGATATTGAAAAGAAAACGGGTCGTCAAGCTCGGGAAGTTGCAAGCCGTCGGTTGGCTCACCGTCCACTCGAGTGACGATGCCGTACAGGGTTCCTTCTTTCGCAAGTCCGTACTCCGCCTCGGTCTCGATGACTGAGTCAGGCTTCACAGAAGTAATGACCCAGGTCAATCTGCGGTCCTTGATCGTCAACACGGTATCGCCACTTACCTTGGCGTCATTCCAGCCAATACGCCAAACCCCCAACAATTCTGCCCCTTCGGACTGGAAGACGATTGCGGTCTGTAAGCGGCCAAGGAAACGTGAGCGCTCCGCGAGGTAGCCCTTCTCCCGGCCACCGCCGAAGTGGGCTAGCGCCCACCAAGTAACAACTCTAGCAGCGGACACGGCAGCGGTAGTGCAGGCCGACACGAAAATGGAGCCGAGCAGTTTCCCACGTTTGACTCGGAGAACGATCAAGGACACTGTCAGGATGCCGGCTGCGAGAAAGGCCACGAGATTGAACGGCGCAATCGGCCGCGAGAAATCCCCGACCAGACCGAGGATTGCACACAGGCCAGCCGTAGCGCTGGCCCTCCTGAAGAGCGTTTTTTTCGTTGTCGCCGGGTTTGAGGCGGTTGACTGTGTTTGCTCGTGGCTTTCCGGTTTTGCGCTCCCCGGCTCAGGGGGCTGGCCTGACTCGGGGCACAGCGCGGTCTGGCTCACTGCGTTGTTGCTTTTGTCGGGGCTGGCCGATGCAGAACTGTCAGGCACGACGGGCTCGCATGGTGGAGTGCCCCCCTTCTCTTCTGGCTCT
>JBBSDR010000320.1:0-7017 GCA_038240465.1 Gemmatales bacterium | reverse complement strand
GTTAGCCGCGACGCGAGTCTTCGAGCGGAGCGTGTGGCGATCAACCGCTGGACGCGCCCCGCTCGTCGGACTCCGCGTCGCGGCTAACCAGTGATACAATGCGGAAAAGGCCCTCGCTCCTTGAAAGCACGCACTCATGGCACGCGACCTGATCCTCGGCACGGCAGGACACATCGACCACGGCAAGACGTCGCTCGTCAAGGCCCTCACCGGCATCGACTGCGACCGGCTGCCGGAAGAGAAAGCGCGCGGCATCACCATCGACATCGGCTTCGCCATTCTCGACCTCGGCGAGTATCGCCTCGGCATCGTCGATGTTCCCGGCCACGAACGCTTTGTCAAGAACATGCTCGCCGGCGCTACCGGCATCGACCTTGCCCTGCTGGTCGTCGCGGCGGACGACTCGATCATGCCGCAGACGCGCGAACACCTCGAAATCCTCCGTCTGCTCGGCCTGCGTCATGGTCTCATCGCTCTCACCAAGGCCGACCTCGTCGATGAGACGACGCGCGAGGTGGTCGAGCTGGAGATTCGCGAACTGGTCAAGGGCAGCTTCCTCGAAAACGCGCCGATTGTCCGCACCTCGGCTCACACCGGCGAGGGACTCGATCAAATCAAGGCCACCATCGCCGATCTCTGCCAGCACGTCGAGGAGAGGAGCGGGCGGCAGTGGTTTCGACTGGCGATCGATCGTTCGTTCGTCGTTCAGGGCCACGGCACCGTCGTTACGGGTTCGGTGACGTCGGGAAGTCTGAAGATCGGCGACGAGGTCGATTGGCAGCCTCGCGCCGAGAAGGTGCGCGTGCGGGCGCTGCAGAACCACGATACCGCCGTCGAGGAGGTGCATCGAGGCCAGCGGGCGGCGATCAACCTGGCGGGCATCCGTCACGAGGACATCATTCGCGGTCAGGAGATTGCCACGCCCGGCTACCTGATTCCATCGCGCACGCTGACCGTCCGGCTGCATTGCCTGGCCGACGCTCGCCGGGCGATCAAGCATCGGCTGCCGATCCGCTTTCACGTCGGCACCCTGGAGGTGATGGGCACCGTGGCGCTGCTCGACTGCGACGCGATCGAGCCGGGCGGCTGGGGCCTGGCGCAGGTCTTTCTCGAGGAGCCGGCGACGGCCGTCTGGGGCCAACCATTCGTCATCCGCACCTCCTCCGCGACCCAGACGCTCGGCGGCGGCCAGGTGCTGCAGCCGGCTGCGCGCAAGGTGCGCCGCCGGCATTTCGAGACGCTCGAACGCATCGAACGCCTCTGGACCGGCGACGCCCTGGAGCGGGCGCGCGTCGTCGCCTGGTTCGGCGGCTTCGGCGGCTTCACTCCGGCCGACCTGGTGCGCGGCGCGAACATCGGACCGGACGAGGTCGAGGGTGTCCTGGAGAAGCTGAAGCAGGACGGCGACCTGATCGAGATGATGGCGGGGACGGGCCGGCGTCTGTTGCTGCATGCCGACATGATCGTCGAACTCCAGGATCGGCTCTTGCAAGCGCTGGGCCGGCTGCACGAGGAACATCCGCTGATGACGGCTCACGACCGCCAGAAGGTGCAGTCGCAACTCGATTACGTCGGCGATGACGCCCTGGTGCAGGCGACGGTCGAACGGCTCATCAAGGCGCGGAGGATTGCCGGCGATCTGAAGCGGATCGCGCGGGCGGACTTCAAGCCGAAGCTGTCGGGCAACCTTCGCAAACTCAAGGACAAGGTGGTGTCGGCCTATCGCGAGGCGCGGTTCGCGCCGCCGGAGCCGGGCAGTTTCGCCAACTCGGCCGGCGGCAATGCGTCGAGTTTGAAGGACCTGTTCGACGTCTGTGTCGCGGATGGCGACCTGGTCAGGATCACCGACGACATCTATCTGCACAGCGAGGCCGAGGCCGAGATGCGGCGGCGGCTGGACGAAAAGTTCAGCGTTGCGCTTGGGGGATTGACAGTGGCCGAAATTCGCGATCTACTGGGTACGACTCGCAAATACGCGGTCCCGTTGTGTGAATATCTCGATCGGGTCGGTGTGACCCGACGCGAGGGCGATCTGCGCGTCAAGGCAGGAGCGTGAAGAAGAAACCTCTCAACTTCGAGGAATCGACCGTCATGGGCCGCGACGATCGCCGTGATCTGCCTCCCCTGCGCAAGCCGCTTCCTGCCGACCTTGGAGCGCATTGGCGCGATGAGTCCAGGGACCAGCCGCCAGAGACTGATAACAACAATCGGTCAGACGACATCCCGAAACCGGCCAACCCTCTCCCCGGGCAGGAGGATTCTGTCCCACGCGGGTCGATTCGCGGCCGTTCGACCGGTGAGGGCAAAGAGGCCAAAGGGCCTCGCCGGCGCAAGAACAAGAAGAAAGGCACTGTAAAGCGACTTGTTCTGCTTTCGCTCCTGGCTGGAGGGTTTCTGGTTGGGGGAACGATTATTCTGGTCTTGCTCCTGAAGCCTCACGAACCGCGCCTGGGGGCTTTCGCGAACCAGATGAAGGACTACACGGGACCCATCAAACAGAAGAAACCGCCGGCCTCATGGCAGCCCACCGGGAAGATGGTGATCGTGGAAGCCAATGACAAGGAACTGCACGACTTCCACTTCAAACTGCCTGCCGCCATGCGGGCGGAAACCCCGGAAGAAGTTCGCGTCCTCGTGCTGGTGACTTCCGGCGAAATTCAGGTGGGCACGTACGGAATGAAAGGGAAAGCTCTGCGGAACTTAATCCACATCAGAACATACGATTGGGAGTCGGGCGCCGAGTTGGATAACCACAGTGTTTATGGGTCCTTCCCTCCCGGCTTTTCGGGCGGCGGGTCAAGGTCAGGCGGTTCAGCGTCCAAAACGGAGGCATTCCAGTACATTTTGAGGCTGCCGGATCCCAAGTAATGGTGTTCCGAAGGTCCGCTCCACAAGGAGCGACTCGAGAATCGGCAGGCTGGAGCAACAGGCCGTTGCATGTGATCGCAGCATTTCTGAACACTCTGCCGCTTCAGTAATGGTTCCCCTCTCATGAGCGACAATCTCTATCGTAATCTGCCGTCGGTCACCGTTGTGCTGGAGGCTGCGCCGCTGTCAGCATTGGCGGATGGGTATTCGCGCGAGCAGATTGTGGGGGCCATCCGTGTCGAGTTAGCTGTCCTGCGTCAACGGTTGAGTGCGGGCGAGGCCCTCGACGGAGACACGACCGTCGAAGGAATCGCAACTCGCGCTGCGGCGAGGCTGCAGCGCGAGTTGCGTCCCAAATTGCGGCGCGTCATCAATGCCACGGGCATCGTCCTGCACACGAACCTCGGCCGGGCGCCTCTCGCCGCTTCCGCCGTGCAGGCTGTCGCCGATGCGGCAGCGGGTTATCTCAATCTCGAACTCGAACTCGACAGCGGCAAGCGCTCCTCGCGTCAGGATCCGATCCGCGAATGGGTCAAGGTGCTGACTGGAGCGGAGGCGGCGACAGCGGTCAATAACAACGCGGCGGCAACGGTGATCGTGCTGCGGGCCGTGTGCGCGGGCAAGGAAGTGATTGTCTCGCGCGGCCAACTGATCGAGATTGGCGGCAGTTTTCGCATTCCCGAGATCATGGCCGTCAGCGGCGCGACGCTGCGCGAGGTCGGCGCGACCAACATCACCCGTATTTCGGACTACAGCAAGGCGATCGGGCCAAACACCGGCGCGCTCATGCAGGTCCACACCAGCAACTATCGCATCAGTGGCTTCACGAAATCGGTCGCTCTCGCCGAGTTGGTCGAACTCGGCAAGCAGCACGGATTGCCGGTGATCGACGACGTCGGCTCCGGGGCCATGCTGGACTTCAACCGCTTCGGTTTCACCGGCGAACCGGTCGTCCGGGAGAGCATCCGGACGGGCGTTGATCTGGTGTTGTTCAGCGGCGACAAGCTGCTCGGCGGACCGCAGGCGGGCATCATCGCCGGACGAGGGGACTTGATCCAGAAGATCGAGAAGGACCCCCTGATGCGGGCGTTCCGGCTCGACAAGATGACGCTCGCCGCCCTCGAAGCGACGCTGCGCTTGTATCTCGACGAGGAACGCGCGCTGCGTGAAGTGCCGGTGCTGCGGATGCTGGCGACGACGAAGGAGCAGTTGCGGCCGCGAGCGGAGGCGCTGGCGAGCCGGCTGCGTTCGCTGCCAGGGCTGGCAAGTGTGACGGTGCGGGACGAGGTGGCCTATGTCGGCGGCGGCTCCTTGCCGGACCAGGCGCTGCCGACTGTTGTTGTGGCGCTCGAACCGGCGACGCTGAGCGATGCGGACCTGGCGTATCGGCTGCGAACGGGGACGCCGGCCGTGATGGGCCGGCTGAGCGAGGGCAAGCTGCTGTTCGATTTGCGGACGGTGTTTGTGGAACAGGAAGACGCGCTGGTCGAAGCGGTGCGCCAGGCTCTGTCGGGCTGAACCGCTCTTATTCTTCCGCAGCCGAACTCGCGGTAGTGTCCCCCTCTCGTTGAACGGTCGATGGTCTGCATAACCACTCCGCAATAGGTCCGCTGGAAGGGACTCCGCCGATCGACTTGAAACGCCGTGTCGAGGATGTCATCACCCAGCTCAATCGCTGACGTTCCGGCGGACCGGCGGCAGCTCGCCCTTTCAGCATTCCGCACCGCATTGCACCGCGAACACCCGCACCGGGGCGGCTCGGCCTTTCAGACTCAACTCGCCGATCTCCTCGACGGGGAAGGACTGTCCCGGGGACCGTGCAACGTCCTCGCTGACGAGGATCGGACGCTTGTGCTCCTTGGTCGCCGCCTCCAGCCGGGCCGCGACGTTTACCGAATCGCCGATCACTGTGTACGACAGCCGATACTTCGAGCCGATGTGGCCCATGATGAGCGGGCCGACATGGACGCCTACCCCAATCCGGATCGGCGGCAACCCCGCGGCCTCGCGCTGCTGATTCATCACCTGACGCCGCTGCACCATCGCCACAGCGGCCTGGACCGCACGCCCCGCATCGTCCTCGCGCGGATGCCCCGGGTCGCCGAATACGGCCATGATGGCATCGCCGATGAACTTGTCGATGACGCCGTCGTAGCGCTTGATCTCCTCCGACATGGCGCCGAAATGCTCGTTGAGCATCGACACCACCTCGTGCGGAGACAACTCCTCGGACAGGCTCGTGTAGCCGCGGATGTCGCTGAACAGGATGGCAGCCACCTGGTCAATACTGTCGGCAATCCGCCGTTCCGGCCGCGCCAGCAGCCGAGACACCACACGGGCGTCGAGATACCGCTCCAGCAAGCGGCGGCCGAACTTGCGCTCCCGCACTTCCTCCACCGAGCGCCGGAACTCCTCGGCCAGGCCCTCGGCGCCGCACTGGGCGGCGAGGTCGCTGGCCCTGGAAAGCAGCGCGGTGGCGCCATCCCGGTCGTCGCTGTCCTCGAGTACGTCGGCATGCACGGCCAGCAGCTCCGCGAGGAAGATGCGGCAGGGGTCCTCCTCGACGAGTTTCTCGGCCTCACCGACTCGCTCGAGGGCCTCGGCCGGGTGGTCCTGGAGCGAGAGGACCTTGGCCTGAAGGGCCTTCACCAGGGCGAGGCGCGGGCGGCTGCCCGTGGAGTCGTACAGACTCGCCGCTTCGGCCAGGGCTGTCTCCGCTGCGGGGAAGTCGCCGGTGCTGATGGACACCTCCGCGAACTCGGTTTCCGCCCGCGCTCGCTCGATGTTGTTGCCGATCCGCAGGGCGATCTCTTTCCCGGCCTCCAGGGCAGTCAGACCGTGGTCCGCGGCGCCCGCCTCCCCTTCCACCCGCGCCAGGTTCAATAAGCCCATGCACTCCCCGAGTGGGTCGCCCGTCGCGCGGCAGAGGCGAAGGCCCTCCTCGATTGCCGCCTTGGCCGGCGTGGTTTCCCCGGCCAGCGCATGCACATCCCCCAGCCCCTCGTAGGCCCGCGCCTCGAGGATCGGCATGTGCTTCAGGGAGGCCCGCTCCCGCGCGCGGTGGAACCGCTCGACCGCCGCGGCGTAGTGGCCCTGGACCATCAGCGTGCGAGCGGCGAGCAACTGCGCCGACAGCGGCAGGTCGGCGCGGGAGTCCGGCCCGGTCAGGGCGAACACGCGCTCACAGCCGGCCAGGCACTCCTTCAGCCGGCCGCTGCGGAACTCCAGAAACGCCAGCGACAACTCGCAGCACGCCGCCGGGTCTTTGGTGGGCAGGTCATGGGACTTGTCACGCGCCAGCTCGAGCGACGCCCGCGCCGTGGCCAGCTTCCGCAAGTCGAGCCAACCACTGTAGTAAGCAAGGGCCGCTTGACCAATCCGGTCTCCCGGCTCAATCAGCGGTTGAACGGTCGTGAGGACCTCAAGAGCCGGCTTTCGGCCCGACTGGTGGAAGTACGCATAGACCAGGTCCAGGTTGCCGGTAATGAGATTGGCCCTGGTGTTGTCACCTGCCAGACCGTTGGTAAGCGACTCGATGGCCGAAGAAAACCGCCCCTGGTCAAGCCCGACTCGTCCGAGTTGGAGGAACGACCGCCGCCGCAGCAGGGGTGATACCTCCAGGTCAGCCGCCAGCGTCTCGAACGCTGCCCGCGCGCCAGCGAGGTCGGTCAGGCGGTAGAGCAGTTTGGCTTCCTGGTAGCGAAATTCTTGCGCGAGCGCTGCCGAGTGGCTGGAGACGAGCTTGATTGCCTCGGCGAGCGAGCGCCGCGCAGCCTCCCCCCTGCCCGCCAGTTCCTCAATGGCGGCGCGCTCCGCGAGCAGCCGGGCGTGGTTCTCGACTTCCGTGGGCCGGGCAGCAAATTCGTGCAGCAGTTCGGTAAACCGCAGCGCGTGTTCCGGTCCGAAATGGGGGCGCTCGGCGAAGGGGAAGCGGCGGAAGAAGCCGTAAGGCTGAAGGTGGCGTGACAGGTTCAGTCGCATCGGTGGTCATCTCTCGTTAGCGCCGAAAAGGCTCAGACCCGGAATCACGGAATCAGTATGAGCCGTGTTGAAGTAACGCGGCGCAATCGTCCTCAATAATCCGCGATGGAGCCGTCCTTGAGACGGACGCCGGGATATTACCTCGGCAGAGAAGAAACGCACCCCTTC
>JBBSDR010000319.1:0-7018 GCA_038240465.1 Gemmatales bacterium | reverse complement strand
GGTTCACACCCCCCGCTCGCCAGGAGATACCACCATGAACGTGCAGGATTCATTCGTCGATCTGGAAACGCCAACCGGCCCAATGCGGACCTATGTCTACACGCCGTCGCCTTCTCGCGGCAACCCCGCGCAGTTTCCCGGCCTGTTCCTCTACTCGGAGATCTTCCAGCAAACGCCGCCGATTCGCCGCATCGCCGTGCAGTTCGCCGCTCAAGGCTACGTCGTACTCGTCCCGGAGGTCTATCACGAGGACCTGCCGCCGGGAAGAGTGCTTGGCTACGACAGTCCCGACAAGGACCAGGGCAACGACCTGAAATGGTCCACGCCGCTGACGACATTCGACAACGACGCCAAGGTGCTGATCCAGGCGCTGCGGAAGAACCCGACGTGCAATGGCCGCATCGGCGTCGTCGGCGTCTGCCTGGGTGGCCATCTCGCATTTCGCGCGGCGTTCAATCCGGAGGTGCTGGCGACGTGCTGCATGTACCCGACCGACATCCACAGCGGCACGCTCGGCAAGGGCAAGAAGGCAGACTCGCTGCAGCGGGTGGGCGACATCAAGGGCGAGTTGCTAATGATCTGGGGCCGTCAGGATCCGCACATCCCGACCGAGGGCCGGGTGGCGATCCACAAGGCACTGAACGAGGCAGACGTGCTGTTCACCTGGCACGAGTTCAACGGCGCTCACGCCTTCATGCGCGACGAGGGGGCGCGGTATGATCCGGCGGTGGCGCGGCTGGCTTACGGGCTGGCGTTCGACCTGTTTGCAAGGAACCTGTGACAGACGAGGAACAAGGAGACGCATTATGGGAGTCTGGGTTCGCGATCCTCACTCCGGCGGCAGGCCGATCCCGGCAGCCCTGCGCCCGAGTATCATCGAGCGCATCAACCGTCATGCTCAGGTTCGCTTCGCCGGCAAGTACGTCCGGCTCGGCATTCGCTTCAAGGGGGTGTTCTGCTACGTCGATGCCTACCTGGAGCCTGCCGAGCCGACTCCGGACCTGCTCAAGTTGCGTCACGAGACGCGCGAGGAACACCTGGAGCACATGCGAAACATGCCGATGCAACTCTGCCGCTTGCGTCATTTCAGCGAGGATCGCTGGTCGCTCGCCTATTTCTCGTACAGTGGCATGCGCTACGAGCCATCCATCCTGGACTCTGGAGAGGATTTCGGGACGCTGGAGGTGTGCTTTGAAAGCGGGGCGATGTTACTCAGGGATGAGTGATCGGGAGTTGCCCGCTGTCGTTCGCCCTGTTCGCCCTGACTCGATGCTGACGGGAGAGAGGACTGACCGATGCTCCTTGAAAACTTGCCTCCTCTCGAACCAGGCGATCATCTGGACCAGAGAACGTTTCATGCCCGCTATGAAGCCATGCCGGAGTCCACGCGCGCCGAACTGATCGGAGGCATCGTCTATTTCCCCTCTCCGGTCAAACCGCGTCATGGCCGCATATTTGCTCGATCCAGCAGCGTTCCTGCGCCGCGACACGGCTCGAATGAACCAGGTATTGCAACAGGGAATCGCCAGTCCAGAGCATGCCGCCTTTGTCGCCCGGTTGGCCGGGACTCAAGGGCAGATTCCAGGAGCTTGAGTCTGCTCGCATCGACAGTGCCTTGCGTTGAATGGACCTGTTCAAGCAAGACCGTTTCGCTCAGGAGCTGGGCAATAGGCCCCTGAGCGAGACCCTGGCCGACCTGAAGAAACGTCCGTGAAGAACACCGTCCTCGGGCCTCCCAATGCCGACCTTGCGCACATGTACAGGAGTTTGCTCCATGCCGTCGCCACCGACCCCTACGCCAATCTTCCACATTACACATGTGGACAATCTTCCCACGATTCTCTCTCTTGGCGGACTTATTTCTTGCGCGATGATGAACGTACAGGCCACAAGTTGCCGCAGCATCGCCCACGAAAGCATTCAGGACAAACGAGCGAGGACTGTCGTCCCTTGTGGCTTGAGAGGTACTCTCCATGACTATATCCCCTTCTACTTCGCTCCGCGTTCACCCATGCTCTACACAATCTCTCGCGGGAATGTGGCGAATGGCACAGGAGGGCAACAGCGAGTGGTTCATCTGGTATCAACGGCTCAGGCCGTGTATACCCCGACCTGCCCGGTCGTATTCACGGATGGCCACGCGATCATGGCATTGAGTCAATTCTTCGACAACCTGGCTGATCTGGATAAGATCGATTGGCCCTTGATGTCCGCGGAGTACTGGAACGATACCCAGGAAGACCCAGACCGCAAGCGCCGGCGGCAAGCCGAGTACCTGATTCATCAGCAAATGTCCTGGAACCTCATCAGCGAGATTGGTGTTTTCGACCGCCACATCAAGGCTGAAGTGCAAACGATATTGAAGAACTCAGTGCATCAACCTCCCGTAACGGTTTGGCGGAGATGGTACTACTAATCCATAGGAGACGACCATGATCGAGTTCCGGGAAGGAAATCTTCTCGCGGCAGATGTCGAGGCCCTGGTTAACACGGTGAATTGCGTGGGAGTCATGGGAAAGGGGATCGCGTTGCAGTGTAAGCAAGCCTTTCCAGAGAACTTTCGCGCATACGAGCGAGCCTGTGCTCGTGGCGAGGTCCAACTCGGGAGAATGTTCGTTTATCGGACGGAGGGATTCACAAACCCAAAACACATCATCAATTTTCCGACGAAGCAGCACTGGAAAGCCCAATCCCACCTGGGAGATATCGAGTTGGGTTTGATCGATCTGCTCAGAACCGTCCAGCAACTCGACATCAAGAGTCTGGCGATTCCCCCTCTTGGCTGCGGCAATGGTGGGCTGGATTGGGAGGACGTACGTCCGCGGATTGAGGTAGCCTTCGGCTCCCTTCCGGATGTCCTTGTTCTCGTGTATGCGCCGCAACCATCGCCGAAAGCCGAGAGAATGCCCGTTCATACGGATAGACCCCGGATGACTCGCGGGAGGGCCCTCGTTATCCTGCTCATTGAGCGCTACAGGGACCCTGGTTATCGGCTCGGTATGCTCGAAATTCAGAAGCTTGCCTATTTCCTCCAAGTCGCCGGGGAACCCTTGCGGCTGAAGTATGTCAAGGACAAGTTTGGTCCCTACGCCGAAGCGCTTCACCACGTCATCCAGCGAATGGAGGGCCATTTTCTGCGCGGATACGGCGACCGCTCTCGCGAAGCCAGTGTCTCTCCGCTCCCCGGTGCAGTCGAGGAAGCACTGGATCAAATCAAGGAGGATTCCGAAGGATTGGCTCGACTGGACCGCGTGAGTCGCCTCATTGAGGGATTCGAGACCCCATACGGGATGGAACTCTTGGCGAGCCTCCTCTGGATCACTACCGAAGATCCAGAGGCAGCGACGGATCCGAAGATTGCCACAGAGCGGCTTCACGAATGGAATAGCCGCAAGCGCAAAACCTTTCGGCCAGAACACGCTCTCAAAGCCTGGCTCCGTCTTCAACAAGAGAACTGGTTGGGTGTCGCCAAAACCTGAGTATTACTCAGTTTTCCGCACCCCAAAGGACTCAGTCGGATTGAATCGGTTCTGAAGGAGGGCGAAATCGTCTTTAATGCGAGGCCTACTTTCCCTCGACACCACCCCATTTGACGACTGATGCAGTTCACCAAGAGAATCAATATGAAGACAATTCAGCTTGCACTGGTTTTGCTGGGGATAAACATCTTTCTCACTACCGGACGCACTGCGGAGCCGGAGTGGGCCGCGGCGATGAAGCAGGTCCACGCCCGTTTCAAGGGAACGCCCGGCACCTTCGCTCACTTCGGCGACTCGATCACCGTCACGATGGCCTACTGGACGCCGCTCGCCTATCAGCCGAAAAACCTCGACACCGAGGCCGCCCGCGATCTCGCGCTCGTTCAGAAGACCATGAAGAACGATTGCTGGCGCGGCTGGAAGGGACCGGAGTACGGCAGCAATGGTTCGATGACCATTCGCTGGGCCGACGACAACGTCGAACGCTGGCTGAAGAAGCTCAATCCCGAAGTCGTCCTCATCATGTTCGGCACCAATGACCTCACCCAGGTTCCCCCGAAGGAGTACGAGACGAAGACGCGCGCCGTCGTCAAGCGCTGTCTCGACAATGGCTCCATCGTCATCCTCAGCACCATCCCGCCGCGCAGCGGACTGTTCGACAAGTCGCGCCAGTTCGCCGACATCGTTCGCAAGATCGCGAAGGACGAGAAACTGCCGCTCGTCGATTACTTCGGCGAGATTGTCAAGCGCCGGCCCGACGACTGGGACGGCTCGCTGGCGAAGTTCAAGGACGTCCCCGGCGACACCTACAATGTGCCGACGCTGATCGCTCGCGACGGCGTCCACCCCTCCAACACGCCCGCCGACTACTCCGCGGAGGGCCTCAACAAGAACGGCTACGCCCTGCGGAGCTATCTCACCCTTCGCGCCTATGCCGGCGTGATCCGTCACGTCCTCGCACCGGAGAAGCCCATGAATGACGAACTGAAAAAAGCAGTCACCTTCTATGCGTCGTTCGACAAGGAGTTGAAAGCGGACTTCGCTGGCGGCGCTCGTGAGCCGTGGACGCGCACCGGACAGCTCGACAAGAAGGGCTTCGTCCATGAGAAGGGCTATCCCGAGAAGGCGTTTCGCATCGCGGCCGGCAAGGGCATCAGCGGCGGAGCGCTCGAATGTGTGGACGTCATTCCGAGCAATGGCCGCGTCTACTTTCCGGCGAAAGGCAATCTCGCCTACAAGAAGGGCGGCTGGGGTGGGACGGTGTCGTTCTGGCTCAAGGGGGATCCGAACACGATGCTCAAGACGGGATTCTGCGATCCGGTGCAACTGACCCAGAAGGGCGCCAACAACGGCGGCATCTGGTGCGACTTCAACGACAAAAAGCCGCGCGATTTCCGCATGGGCGTCTTTCCCGCGGTGGCCGAGGGGGTGAAGCCGATCGCGGAGAACGATCCGAAAGCGCCGATCGTCAAGACGACAAGCACCGTCTTCAAGGCGGACGAATGGCATCACGTCGCCCTGACCTGGAACGATCTCGACACGGGCAAGAAGGACGCGCACGCGGTGCTGTACGTCGATGGCAAACCGATCGGCGAGTTGAAGGACGTCGAGTTGGCCATGAACTGGGACATCGACAAGGCGGGTATCTATGTCGGGATCAACTTCATCGGCATGCTGGACGAGTTCGCGCTGTTTGGCCGCGCGCTGACGGAGGCGGAAGTGAAGCGCTTGCAGGAGCAGCCGGCGCTGCTGAGCGGGTTGAAGAACTGACCCCGGGAGTCCTCACCGGCCATGAAATCGGGAGAGCGCCACGGGGGAACTCGTGGCGCTGCCTGACAAGAAAATGTTTCGATTCTGTTGACAGGGCCTCCTTTGTATCCCATGTTTTTCCATCGGAACGCTGCAAGTGATTTGACAACTCCCCCGCTTCCCGCGTCCGATCGAACGCCCACACCACTACGCGTAAACCGTCCGTCGAAGTGCGAGCGAGCTGCTGGGTTCCTCGACAAAGGCAAACCATCTGCAAAGGTGGGACGCAAAGCCATGGGTCCCCGCGAGGGGAATGCCAGGTTTCCGAAAGGTCAGTCCACCCAGGAATCTGCCGAGAGCCAGGTTCGCTCTCGGGTTCGCAGTTGAAGGTCTCGCAATCGATGAGCGGTGGTCTTTTTTCCAACGAAGAGTCCTTTTGCTGGGACTGAACGAAAGGATGTGCCTCATGCTCGCGAATCTGAAGCAGAAGTTCGTCAATTTCCTCAAGCGTGAAGACGGCCCGACGGCGGTCGAGTACGCGGTGATGCTGGCGCTGATTATCGTGGTCTGCATCGCAGCCATCAGCGCTCTCGGCTCGAACGCCAGCAACACCTTCACCTACGTCGGCACCAAGGTCTCCACGACCGCGAGTTGATTCCGAATTCATCGAACTCTCATCGCGCCCCCGGAAGGAAACTTCTTTCCGGGGGCGTGTTGCTTTTCCCCTCAGCGGACGAAGATTCCGGGAGGGATTCGTGCCTGGCGGCCCTGGCGGCCCAACGAGAAATGCATCCAGTCCAGGGAGAGATAACGGGGAAACGAACTCGGCAGTGTCCTATCCCGCGGCACGATCGCGAGGTGTTCAGCGCGGCGCGAACAGGTCCGGCTCGCCAACGGCATCGCGGAGGAAATCAGCAGTCTCCACTTCGGCGATCGCTTCGAGCTGGCGTGCATTCGACAGCACCGGCAGTTCGAGCCGGCCGGGCATGCCGTCGTGCGTCTGGCCCTCGAGTTGCCGGCCCGCTTTGGCTTTGCGGACGCCGCCCCACTGCTTGAAGAAGAACGGCACCTTGGCGGCGGTACACTGATCGCGCAGCGACACAACCCAGTCGCGTTCCATCGGCCTGGCGCCGGCACCACTTTCGCCGCCAACGATGACCCAATGAATGCCATCGAGATTGACCGGCCCCAGGTCTTCCAGGCGCGGCTCGACGGAGAGGAACCGCGTGCAGGCAGGCGCTGCACGCAGATGGTCGATGCGGGGCAGGCCGTGGCGGCGGTTCTCGACGCTGACGCCCCACCAGATGTGCGGCTCATCGGCGGCAGCGCGCAGGTCAGACTGGAGAAGGTCGCGCAAGCGTTCGGAGCGCTTGGTGAGGACCTGGTAGGTGTGCCAGTTGGCGCGGCGCATGACCTCCACCACGGCGAGGACGTAGCTGGTGGGAACGTCCTTATGGAGGAGGTCGCTCATCGAGTTAACAAAGATCATCTTCGGGGTGCGCCAGCGGAGCGGCTCGGCGAGCTTGTGGGGGACCAGCCGAAGATCGAAGCCCTGTTCGTAGGGATGGCCGGGGACGCCGCGAAAGCGCTCGGCGAACGTCCCGGCATAGCAGTGGGTACATCCTGGGCTAATTTTGGTGCAACCTCGGACGGGATTCCAGGTCATCCCTGCTGTGCCATCCGCGCTGCGGGTCCACTCGATGCTCGTTTTTCCCATTGTACTTGCCCTGCTTGCTGGTAGAGTGATTGTCGCCTTGCCTGGTCGAAAGGGGGATTGAGCGCGTATGTGG
>JBBSDR010000318.1:0-7027 GCA_038240465.1 Gemmatales bacterium | reverse complement strand
CGACCGCGGCGAGTTTCTCGCGAAACTTGGTGGGACTGTACTTGCCGACGGTCTCCAGCACGGTCTGCTGTTCCTGATCGCTGAGTTGCTGGAGCCGATCCGAAACAGTCTTGTCAATCAGCGCCTGGGTGAACTTCGCGTTGCCCAGGTCGCGGAGATCGCGCAGGAAATCGTTGCCGATCAGTTCCTCGAGTTCCTTCTGGTCGCCGAACTTCTTGAGTTGTGCCGCGAACTTGTCCATCTGCACCGGCTTGTTCAGAGCCATCTGGAGGACTTTCTTCATCTCAGCCAGCCGCTCTTCGCGCTTCTCATAAGGTTCGACGTTGAGATACTTCTTCAACTCCGCAACCGGGCCGGTCGTGGTGTCCATGCCGAGGTCAGCACAGGCAATCGCGAGCAGGGACCCCAGTTGGCGAGCCGTCTCGTAATCCGGCTCGGCGGTCTTGTCCGCGGGATAGAGATTGCACAGGTTCACGACCAGTTTCCGGACGTTCTCCTTGGTGAACTTCGAGGCGCGGATCGCTGAGGCCAGTTTGCTCGACCATTCGACGAGGCCATCGGCCGCAGTCGCTAGTTCCCTGGGATCGCCGAAGGGCTGAGCATTGGTCGCCTCGGTCAACTTCTTCAACTGCGTCTGAAGGCTGGTGAAATCAGCGGGCTTGTTGACGTGCTTGATCCCCACGTTCAGTGCCGCCAGAGGCCAGGAGCGGACCATCGGACGCCCCGGAATGACTCGCGGCGTCACCACTTCGGGGACGTGGTACGAGAAGCCGCGGGACTGGCGGAACCCTGGATACTTCAGGTCGTGATGGCAGGCAAAGCAATCCGAAGTTGCCAGCGCCAGCTCGGACCAGCGTTTCTCCGGCTCCGTTCCGAACGACGGGTTGAGGTTCAGTTCGGGCCAGGTCCAGTCCTTGTTTTTCGCCTTGGCGAAGTCCGTCCTCGTCTTGAGGAGTTTGAAGGTCTCGCGAACAGCGACGACGTTGCCAACCAGAGCCTGTTTGGTCCGCTGGAATTCGAGGTCCTCCAGGTGGAAATTCTTCACGACGTCAGGGTCATTCAGGTTGGCCTTGAGGAAAGGGACGTCCTTCGTATCGCGCCAGTGCTGCGGCTCGTTCTTCGAGAACGTGGCCATCTCGATGGGCGGCAGCGGCGGATGCCCGGCAGCCATCATGGCATGAGTGACGACCTTGCCTTCGTCGGCGTTGCCCACATGGCAAGACATGCACAACTCAGATCGGACGAGCGGATCGCGCAGGTCGCGCTGGCCGGACTTGTACTTGGTCTCGGGCGTTTCCTTGCGCCATTTTTTCTGCTGATGCGGCGCCAGCCAGGCACCCTTGCCACCGGAGGGTCCATGACAGCCTGTGCAGCTAACGCCGTCTTCGATGTCGAGCTTCGCGCCCTCCGCGGCTGGAAGCGTCCCCATCGCATGGCATCCGAGACAGCCGGCTTTCGAGTCGAGAATCATCTTCTCGCCCTCGTCCTTCGATTTGCCCGGATAGAGCAAGGCGGCGATCTTGCGGCCGCGCTCGCCTTTGAGGACCGCATACGCCTGCGCATGCTTGTCATGCGTTTTCCAGATGGCGTACTCGGTGAACATGCACAGGTCGAGCGATCCCTTGAAATCGTCGTTGGGCGCCGTGTGACACTGCTTGCAGTCCTTCGCCTCCTGGTAGAAGAAGTCCTTCCACGCCTCCGACGTGTTGGCGACCGACTGTGAAGTCGTGTGATCGGCATGAGCGGTCGTGCCGCTCAGAAGGATCACCCCGAGGACGGCGCCGGCGATGACGACAGCGCCCAGGGCATAGAGTTTACGGGACAGTGGGAGACGTTGCATGTTCCTCGTCCTTTAGTTGCCGAGCAGCGACCGAATCGATGACAGATGTTCGAGCAGCGACTTCTGGGACGCTCTCTCCAACGGATTATAGTTCTGGGGGCTGTCGTAGTTCTTCGGAAAAGCACTCTTGAGGCGTTCCTTGATGGCCAGCATGTCCGGACGGATCAGTCCGGGTTGACGGGCCTGGCCCCCGCTCTGTGACTGCAGCCCCTGGGAAAGCGCGGCCAGAGCGAGATAAAGCTGGGTGGCCTCATCCCAGTCCATCTCGTCGATGCGATGCGCCTCGCGGCGTTTCTCGGGCTTGGTGGCGCTGGCTTCCTCGATCAGCACCGTCCGGCCGGTCTTCCGAATCCCCTCATTCGCATAGGCCGTCATCCAGCCGCGCAGGCGATCCGACTTCAGTTCCTTGTCCTTGACCACTTCGTCGAGCATTCCCTTGAGGATACGGGAAACCTTCTCGGCTTCCTCCTTCACCTCGCCGGCATTCGGCGCCGGGGCTTCCATCGCCTTTTTCAGCCTGAGCAACCCTGTGTTGAAGTCCTTGGAGTTGGCGAGGAACGGTTCGGAAACCGGAGGCAGGGCGGCGAGATACCAGGTGCCATAGGTCAGCGAGCCGGGATGGCGCTCGGCATAGCCAGCCTTCTGGCGCGGGCTGTTGACCTTGAGGTCCTTGTGGCAGGCGTAGCAGGCGTACTCGGAGAACTCCGGCCACGGCTTGTCGCTCCGGGGAGCGGCTGCGTCAACACCGGACGCACGATGGGCGAGCAGATCGAGAGACGCTTTCGCCGACGCCACCTGGCCGATCACCCAGAGACGAGCGTAAAAATCGTTGTGCCGGTCTGTCTCGGCCGGGTCTTCCCAGTGCTTGTGGTAGATGCCATGATAGCCGGCCAGCTCAAAGTTCAGGCGGGGATGGCCAGCCGCGATGAGATCGTGATTGACGTCCTTGTCCTTGCTGCCGACATGGCAGGAGATGCACAAATTGGCCCGCCTGACCAGGTCCTTGGTGTTCTTGAGGCCGTAGTTATTTTCTTTCTCCTCCCGGGACAGATCCTTGAAGCCGGGCAGGTAATGCTCGGTCAGGTACTTGTGCGACGGCCCGTGACAGGCCTCGCAGCCAACGCCGTCGGCCAGGGCAAAGCGCTCGCTGGCGGAAGAGGTGTCGCCGTCATTGGTCGCGTGACACTTGAGGCATAGCTGCTGTTCCGTCGCCGGCAGCGGGTCCGCACTCTCCTTCATTTTCTTGATCGAGGGAGACGACGCCAGGTTTCTGACGATGCGCCCGGAGCGGTCGTTGTAGAGGACCGTGAACGCCTTGGAGTGCTTGTCGCCATTGGCCCAGGTGCTGTACTCGCTGCTCTTGGACCCTTCGACACCATTGAAGTTGTGGCAGGCCATTGAGGAACACGACGCCGCGCCGTGAAACTTCACCTCGGTCTCGCGCACGGCTTCGCCCGAAGGCTGGCCGATGGCGGCAGTGCGAGGCCACAGGATCCAGGCGACGGCCACGATGGCCGTCAGGAGCAAGAGCCGGCCACGAAAGCGGTAAAACACTGTCGTCTCCCACTCGATGATGTGCGCAAGGTTGCAGGGTGCTCGACGCGACCGTCTCGACCTTCGACATCTTACCGCATTCGGAGGATGATCGCACAAGCCTCCCGATGCTGTCAAGGAGCAAATCCCCCAGTTTGCCCCGTTGCAATACGTTTCTTCGACACAACCTGCACTTCGCGGCCGTCATTTGCGCTCGACGGGACTCGCCGCCCTGAAGGATGGGCCGCCAGCCTTGTAGCGCTGGGCCGCCGCCCATCCCTCCAGATGATGCCGGTACGTTTCCACGCGCTCGGGGTACTCCTCGGCCAGGTCGTCCACCTCGTCGGGGTCCTTCTCCAGATCGAACAGGCGCGATCGCCCCGTCTCCAGCTCGTGAATCATCTTCCACCGTCCATCGCGCAGCCCGAGCAGACCGAGAGAGTAGTCGGTGCAAAACAGCGCCAGGCGTTCTGGTCCTTGTAACAGTGAGCGGCCTTCGATCCCGGTTGGCATTGCGTCGCCCAGTAGATCGAGGACCGTCGGCATCACGTCGGCCAGGCTGGCGACACGGCGCAAACGCTGCTGGCCTTCGAGCAGTCCGGGAGCCGCGATCAGCAGCGGGACGTGGACATTTTCCTCGTACAGAAAGAGCGTGTGGCCGAAGTTGCCGGGATGCTGGCCGAACGCTTGACCATGATCGCCGCAAATAACGAAGAGTGTTTTGTCCTCCAGCCCACGTTGTCTCAGGCCGCGCAGCAGCAGGCCAAGAGCCGAGTCCGCGTAGTGCAGGGCGTTGCGATAACGGTTGATCGCCAGCTCATCCGGAAACGGCCCCTCGTGCGGCGTGGCGTAAGGATGATGTCCGGCAATCGGCAGGTAGCAGCCCAGGAACGGCCTGGCCGGCGCCGCGTCGATCCAGGCGAGCATCCGGCGAACGGTGGACTCCTCGTCGATGCCGAAACTCGACTCGCGCTCGCCGCCGATGTCGCCGGCATCTTCGCATACAGAGAAGCCACGGGTGCGGACCACTTCCTCCATGCCGAGATAGCTGAAGCGACCCGAGTGAAACAGGGCCGTGCGATAGCCGCTGTCGTGCAGCCGATTGCCCAGCGCCGGCAGGCCAAGGTGGGCGTAGCGCTCTGCTTTCGTGTCGAGCGCGGGATGGATGGCGCTATGAACTGCGACGAAAGACTTGATCGTTTCGGGAAAGACCGTGTAGGCGTTCTCGAAGAGCAGCGCGTTCCGCGCCAGTGCGGTCAGGTTCGGCATCGGATCTTCGCGGGCGCCGTAATCGCGGAGGTAGCGAGCTGCCGTCGATTCGAGATGGATCAGGATGACATTGCGCCCCGCCGCCTTGCCTCGCAGGGATGACAGGTTTGCTCCGGTCCGGCTACCGAAGGGACTGCTGCGCCAGTCGCCGGCGACATCGCGCGCCGCCACGCGCGGAAAGGCCGATGCCAGCAGCGTGACGAACACATTGCGATGCAGGCCGAGCGTATCCACTTGATGCGTCGCCCACGGTCCCGCCAGCGCCGTCAGCCCCAGTGCCAGGCCCATCGTCGCCTTCCAGCGCAACCCGAGCTGCTGCCATCTTCGCTTGACGATCCACGGCAAGACGACAGCGGCCAGGAGGACAAGCCCGAGCCTTGCCAGGTTCAACGCCGTGACGTAAACGCGAATCGAGGCGGCCAGAGTGCCGCGCGCGGCTCGCAACAAAGGCCAGGTCAGCGGCGTCGATAGCTCGCAGGCGATCGGCACGTTGACCGCGACATAGACGACAATGAGTCCATAAAGGCCCCAGCCGATGTGCGGGCGATTCCGCAGCAACTGCTCGAAGACGGCGAAGAAGAGGACGAAAAGCGCATCCTGCCAGAGGAACGCAAGCGGCGTCCATAGCGACAGCGGCACCATTCCACTGGCGAGGACGAGGATGCGGGCCAACATCAGGACGCCGAACAGGCAGACTGCTTTCATGGCCGCACCAGGTTGAGTCGCTTGAGCAACAGGAGCGAAACGAGAACGCCGGCACCATGACGCCGCCAGGCCCAGTCGTGAACGGCGACGAGAGGGGCAGGCGGATGACGATAAATCTCCGTCTTGTCGCCGCGAAACGCCAGCGGAAAGACGACGAGGTCAAAGCCTGTAGCCTTCTCGGGCGCATACCACGCATGGAGAACGTTCACGCCATCGAGAAAGCGCCGGGCCGACTCGAGATGGTCCGCGTTCGCATCGAGAATGGTAATCTCCGCGTCCAGAAGCACACGCCGCAGGACGAGAAGCGTGCGCGGGAACAGCCCGCCGCCAACGATCAGAACGCGGTGAATTCCGGTCCGATCGGCGAGCAACTTGCGGAAGGCTGTCTCATGCCGCGAGACGACGAACCGCTGCAGGAGCCGCGAGCGCAGGACGATGCGTTCCAGGCCATCGAGCGAGAAGATATCGAGCCAGCGCAGGACCGCCGGCCAGCGACTGAGCCGGATGTCCCGGGCGGCATGACGAGGCAGCCGCGTCCAGTGTTCGCCGGGATGAGCGTGATGTTCGGCGTGATAGCCATCGTTGAAGAAAAGAAGGTTGTAGAGCAAGCCATGATGACTCGTCGTTCCCGAAACGTGTTCGTAATGGCCGTGCAGCGCGCAGAGACACAGTCCCGCGAGATAGCCAGGCAGGTACGCCATGAGGAAGAAGCCAGGCGCGAGGACGCACAGGACAGTCCACAGCAGCAGCACGGCGGCGCACTCGATGGCCAACTGCCTGCTCCAGTGCCTCCGATGAGGAACGCTGGCGTGATGGGCCAGGTGCCGTTCGCGCCACAGCGTCTGCGGCACGCCGAGAAGGACGCTGAGATAGAGCGAAAAGAGAAGGTTGAGGGCGCGCGGCCGAAAGAAGGGGCGATGGATGAAGTAATGTGCGATGGTATTCGAGTTCCACCACAGACCGAGCGCGACGGTGGCCGCGGCCGGCACGGCGACGAGGACGGCCCCGTGAACGGCGGCAAGAGCAACGAGGAGGGCGTCCCAGGCGGAATGCCGGAGAACGCCCTCGACAGATCGGCTGAGTGCGGCGGTACTCATGGCTTGGGTTTGATGGCGTGCAGGGCCTTGGTCTGGGGATGGTCCTTGTTGAGTTTCGTCAGTCCGAAGCCAGGCGGATAGGCCACGGCATCCTTGGTGGTGTCGCTGTCGGTCCGCACCTTGATCGTCAGCGAATTGTAGCGCGAGCCGAAGGCGACTCCCTCGCCGGAACCCGCCATCTTCTTGAGGTCGGCCCACTCCTTGCGAGCGTTCTCCTGCTTCTCCTTCGGCAAGCTGAAGTAGAGGAAGCCGCGCTTCGGGGTACTGTAATCGTCGCCGGCCTTCCTTTCAGCGATGGCGAAGACGCCATGCAGGCGAACCCGTTCCGCCGGTCCTTCGGATGGTTCGATCTCGACCTTGTCGATCAGTGCATAGATCCCGACGGGATCGCTCGCCCTCGCCGGCGCTGCCGCGAACAGCAGCAGCGCTCCCCAGATCATCAGCATTCGTCGCGTCATGGTCCGCCTCCACGGAAGAGAAACAGTGGTCTACATCCGCAGCCTATCGAGGACAGGGAGCAAGGAATAATTGTTTATGTTTGAGACGATCATCTTTTTTCGGTTATAAGGCGACCGGCAAGAGG
>JBBSDR010000317.1:0-7029 GCA_038240465.1 Gemmatales bacterium | reverse complement strand
GGAATCGACTACGCGGATCCAATAAATCCAAGCGCCGACGTAAGCAATAATCGTTACGGGTAATATGTGTGTTACCAATCAAAGTCAGCTCAAGTGATCATTAGAGAATAATTCTGTCGGTTTCAGCGTGAACGGATACCGCGGAAGGGACCATCCGTGTCGATGTCGGTGTGCTGGATCGTCTGATGAACCTGGTCGGCGAACTGGTGCTGGCGCGCAACCAGGTCTTGCAATCGGCAGCCGGCCAGACCGACGCGACCCTGCAAGACCCCGTGCAGCGAATCAACCTTATCACCGGCGAACTGCAAGAGAGCGTCATGAGGACGCGCATGCAGCCGATCGCGACTGTCTGGAATCGCCTGCCGCGCGTGGCCCGCGACCTGGCGCTGGCGCTGGGCAAGGAAGTCCGCCTCACCCTCGAAGGCAAGGACACCGGCCTGGATCGCTCGATCATCGAATCCATCAAGGATCCGCTGACGCATCTGCTTCGCAACGCACTCGATCATGGCATTGAGACGCCCGAGGTGCGCCGTCAGCGCGGCAAGCCGATCGAGGGACACGTTCATCTGCGGGCCTATCACGAGGGCGGTCAGGTCAACATCGAGATGAGCGACGACGGGGGCGGCATCGACCCGCAGCGTGTCGGCCTGAAAGCCGTCGAGCGCGGGCTGCTCAGCCGCGAGCAACTGGGCAGGCTCGCCGAGCGTGAACTCTTGCAGATGATCTTCCTGCCCGGCTTCTCGACCGCGGAAAAAGTGACTGATGTTTCGGGTCGCGGTGTCGGCATGGATGTGGTCAAGACGAACATCGAGAAGCTGGGCGGGGCCATCGACGTCCAGAGCCGGCCAGGCCAGGGAACTGCCGTCCGCATCAAAATCCCTCTGACCCTGGCCATCATCCCCGCCCTGCTGGTGACGGCGGGCGGCGATCGCTACGCCATTCCCCAGGCCAGCCTGCTCGAACTGGTGCGGCTCGAACCTGGAGAGGCCCGCGGGCGCATGGAGGAACTGTGCGGCATGCCGGTCTACCGGTTGCGCGGGACGCTGTTGCCGGTGGTGTATCTCAACCGGCTCCTTGATGTCGAGACCGCGGACCCCTCGGGTTTGGGATCGGTCACGATTGTCGTCTTGCAGGCTGGCTCTCGACCATTCGGTCTGGTGGTGGATGAGGTCCACGATACCCAGGAGATCGTCGTCAAGGCGCTGGCCCGGCCTCTCCGGAGTATTCCCCTCTATGCCGGGGCGACCATCCTGGGCGATGGCCGTGTGGCCTTGATTCTCGACGTGGTCGGACTCGCCCAGCGGGCCCGTGTGGTCTCGGAAGGGCGCGATGCGTCAGCCGCCGCGCCGAAGGGTACGCCGAGCGAACCCGGCGAGGTGCGACGGGCGCTGCTCGTTTGCGGTGGGGGCGAGGAGCAGCGCGTGGCCATCCAGCTCTCGCAGGTGCAACGGCTGGAAGTGATCCCGTCCTCGGCTGTGGAGTGGGCGGACGGCCGGCAGGTCGTGCAGTATCGCGGCGGCTTGCTCTCCCTGGTTTGGCTCGACGGCGTGGCGCGAGACGGCCCGGGACCGCTCCACGTCATTGTCTCTTCCCAGGAGGGACGGTTGATCGGGCTGGTCGTGGGACACATTTTCGACACGGTCGAGGCCGGTTCCGCGGTTCAGCAAACGGGCAGCCGGCCCGGCTTGCTCGGATCCGCCGTCATTCAGCAGCGGGTCACCGATCTGATCGATCTGCCGGCCCTGCTGCAATCGGCGCGGCCGGACCTGTTTGAGGCCGGCTCGCTTTCGGGGAGAGTGTAGAAATGCAGACGACTCATCAACTGTGTACGTTCTTTCTCGCGGACCTTTTCGTGGGCCTCGATGTCAGCCAGGTTCAGGAAGTGGTCCGCCATCAGACCCTGACTCGGGTGCCGCTGGCCCCGGGTTCGCTTCGCGGGCTGCTCAACCTGCGCGGCCAGATCGTCCTGACGATCGACCTGCGCCGCTGCTTCGGACTGCGCGATGATCCCGGCGACCCTCTGCCGATGCATGTCGTCGCTCTCGCCGGCGATGAGGTGGTGAGTCTGCTGGTGGACCGCATCGGCGACATTCTCGAGGTAAATGACAGCTCGTTCGAGGGCGTTCCCGAAACGGTCTACGGGACGGCGCGCGAGTTGATTCGCGGCGCCTACAAGCTGGAGGACCAGCTGCTGCTGGAACTGGACCTGGAGAAGGCAGTGGCCATCGCCGAGGGTGGGAGCCAGAACGGACGGACGCCGAACCTCGCCGGCCAGGAGATGCAGGTTAGCCTTCCTCAACGCAACACTCTACGAAAAGGAAACGCTTCATGAAATGGTTCAATAATCTCAATGTCTTTCCCAAGCTCATGCTGGGTTTTGGTTCCCTCGGGCTGCTCATGGCCCTGATCGGCTGGTTCGGTTTGAGCCAGCTTGACGCCATGAAAAACAACATGGACGTAATTTACAAACGCCAGCAACTCACCATCCCGGCGCTGAGCGACATGCAGGACGACCTTCAGCGCATCCGCCAGGACAGCTACAAGATGTTCACACCTCTTTCCCCTGAGGTGATCCGAGGCGTCGTCGCCCAGGCCCGCGAACTGGACCTCAGCCTGATCGAGCGCATGGACAAGTTCTTGCTCCAGGTCGGTTCCGAAGAGGAACGAGCCAGTTTCAGCCGGTTCCGGGAAGGCGTGGGGCGCTACAGGCAGCATCGGGAGGAGCATCAATATCGGCCATTACTGGCCGACCAGAAAGAGATCGCGTTCCAGGGGGCCAAGGACGGCGCTTCTCTGTACGAGGCCGCGGTCAAGGAGTTGAAGGAGACCATTCAGATCAAACAAACGTCGGCCCAGAAGGAGTTCGAGACAACCACCGGGACCATTTTCTCTTCCACCCAGACAACCATGTATTTGCTGGTGCTGGGCGGTTTGGTCCTCGGACAGACGCTGGGGTTCTGCATCGCGCGGTTCATCGTGAAGCGCTTGCGGAACACGGGAGCAGTCCTGGAGGCGGTTGCCGCCGGCGACTTGACGGGGCGGGTTGTGGTGGACACCCATGACGAAATCGGGCAGATGACCGCCGCTCTCAATCGAACCCTCGCTCGCATGGGAGAGGCCATGCGTTCCATCGGCCAGAATTCCGTCGTCCTCGGCGGCTCCGCCGATCAGTTGTCGGCGGTGAGTACCCAACTCAATTCCAGCGCGGGAGAGACATCGGCGCAGGCCAGCGCGGTGTCGTCTGCGTCGGAACAGATCAACACCAGCCTGCAGACCCTTGCGGTCGGTGCCAATGAGCTGACGGCGACCATCAAGGAAATCGCCCGCAATGCCGCCGAGGCGGCACGAATGGCGGCTACCGGCGTCCGGGTGGCCGACACGGCCAACGCCGCCGTCGCCAAGCTCGGCATCAGCAGCACCGAGATCAGCAAGGTGATCAAGGTGATTACCTCAATCGCGCAGCAGACGAACCTGCTGGCGCTCAACGCGACCATCGAGGCGGCACGGGCCGGCGAAGCGGGCAAGGGCTTCGCGGTTGTGGCCAACGAGGTGAAAGAATTGGCCAAGCAGACCGGGCGGGCGACGGAAGAGATCGGCCAGAAGATTGAGGCTATCCAGCGCGACACCGTCGGCGCCGTCGAGGCGATCGGCCAGATCGGCACCATTATCCACCAGATCAACGAGTATCAGGAGACGATCGCCAGCGCCGTCGAGGAGCAGACGGCGACGACAAGCGAAATGAGCCGGAGCATCGCTGAGGTCGCCAACGGCAGTGCGGAAATTGCCGCCAACATCACGGCGGTGGCTGAAGCGACCCAATCGACGACAGCAGGGGCCGGCGACACGCAGCGTGCCGCTCAGACCCTGTCGGCAATGGCCTCCGATCTGCAAGAGTTGGTCGGCCAGTTCAAGACGGAAGCCCGCGAGGAGGAACGTCCCGCGGCACCCGCCCCAAGAGTATTCGAGCCTTCGGCTTCGTGGGAAGAGCGGCATCGCCGCAATGGGACCCATCGCCTTACCAGTCATGTGTGAGACCAGACGGGCGCGGAGTGGAGGCTTCCCAGTGATCGACACTGGGTCCCCTCTCCCTGCTCGCCAGCAACAGACCCAAGGAGAGTAACCTGTGCGTGCCCTGATTATCGACGATTCGCGAACGATGCGGACCATCCTGGCCAGTATGCTGAAACGGCTCGGCTTCGAGATTACCGAGGCGAGCAACGGCCAGGAGGCGCTCGACCGGCTGCACGAACACGGCAAGCCGGACATCGCCCTGGTTGACTGGAACATGCCCGTGATGAGTGGATTCGAGTTCGTTCAGGCCGTTCGCCGTGATCCCACCTTCGGCAGCCTGCCCCTGATGATGGTGACCACCGAGACCGAGCTGCACCAGGTGGCGAGTGCCCTCGAGGCCGGCGTCAATGAGTACGTCATGAAGCCTTTCACCTGCGAGGCGATCAAGGACAAACTGGATTTGCTCGGCGTCGCTCACGTTTGAACCAGTCCGGATTCCGTACCGGTTGCGGTGTGGCGATGGACTATCGCCAGGCCACAACTGGCCGGAAAGGAACCCACGATGGAAAAGATTCGCATCCTCATTGTCGATGACTCCGTGGTCGTTCGCCAGCGCGTCGGGACGCTGCTGGCGAGCGATCCGGGGCTGGAGTTGGCCGGCACCGCCGCCAATGGCCGCCTCGCCCTCGACAAGCTGGCCGCCCTCAAGCCCGATCTCATCCTCCTCGACCTGGAGATGCCGGAACTGGATGGGTTGCAGACCCTGGCGGCCATCCGCCGCGAACATCCCGTCCTGCCCGTGCTGATCTTCAGCCAGCACACACAGCACGGAGCGACCGCCACTCTCGAGGCCCTGGCCCAGGGCGCCAACGACTATGTGTTTAAGCCCGAACCGACGATGCACTCGCCCGAGGCCCTCGAACAGGTACGCGAACAGCTGGTGGGGAAGATCAAAGCCCTGTTCCTGCCAAAAAAAGCGCGGCCGTCCAGTTCTGGTCTGCCCGCGCCGCGCGCCTTCCCGGAACGCACCTTCCTGCCGCGCATCGAGGTCGTCGTCGTCGGGGTATCCACGGGAGGCCCCAACGCGCTGGCGGCACTGGTGCCGGGCCTGGGCGCCGGCTTGCCGGTCCCGCTTCTGATCGTGCAGCACATGCCGCCCCTGTTCACGAAACTGCTCTCTCAGCGGCTGGCCGGCCAGAGCGCGATGCCGGTCCTCGAGGCGACGGACGACAAACTGGTTCCCGGCCAGGCACTCATTTGCCCTGGAGATTTTCACGTTGCGTTGACACGCCACGGCGGACAGGCGCAGTCCGTGTTGACGCAGGGTCCGCCGGAAAACTCGTGCCGGCCTTCTGTGGACGTGCTGTTTCGCTCGGCGGCGGCGGCTTACGGCTCCGGCGTCCTGGGGGTCATCCTGACGGGGATGGGCCAGGATGGTCTCGAGGGCTGCCGACACATCCGTGAGGCGGGGGGGCAGGTCCTGGTCCAGGATGAGGCCAGCAGCGTTGTCTGGGGGATGCCGGGCGTCGTTGCCCGCGCCGGTCTGGCCGACCGCGTTTTGCCCCTCTCCGAGATGGCGGCCGAGATCCTCTCTCGGGTCCGTCGTGGCCGAACGCCCTCAAACGTTTCTCTCATGTCCGCACGGCGCTGAGCGCCAGGGGAGATTGACGCATGACGCTGAGTCAGATTGATTTCGATTACATTCGCGCCTTGATCCACAAGCGCGCCGCCCTCGTCCTCGAAAGCGAGAAGGTCTATCGGGCCGAAACCGCCCTGGCCTCGCTGGCACGTCAGGAAGGCTGCGCCACCGTGAGCGATCTGGTCGCCCGGCTGCGGTCGACTCCGCTCAATGGGCTGCACCAGAAGACCGTCGAGGCGATGACGATCAACGAGACGTCCTTCTTTCGCGATCTGTATCCGTTCGAGGCGCTCCGCAAGGTCATCATTCCCGAGGTCCTGGCGCGCCCGGCCGTCGATCGTCATCTCGATATCTGGTGCGCCGGCTGCTCGGCCGGTCAGGAACCCTACAGTATCGCGATGCTGTGCCGAGACAGCTTTCCAATCCTGTCGGACTGGAAAGTCCGCATCCTGGCCAGCGACCTGAGCAGCGCCATTCTGGAAAAGGCCCGGGCCGGGAAATACTCGCAACTGGAAGTGAATCGCGGGCTTTCGGCCCGGCACCTGATCAAATACTTTCAGCGACAGGGCTTGCTGTGGGAGGTCAAGGACGAGGTGCGCCGCCCGATCGATTTCCGCTCGATCAACCTGATCGAGAGCTGGCCGATCGTCGGCTCACTCGACGTGGTGTTCTTGCGCAACGTCCTGATCTATTTCGACGAAGAAACGAAGAAGCGAATCCTGAAGCGAGTCAGTTCCTTGTTGCGGCCCGGAGGCGTGCTGTTTCTGGGCGGCGCGGAAACGACGTTGAACCTATCGAAGGACTTCGAGCGCGTCGCCTTCGAGAAACACTCCTACTACCGAACCAGGGAGAACTGAGCCATGCCTTTGCAGATCCTCACAGACAGGGACCCAACCGTGGACTTCGGAGAGTCAGAGATCACCCAACTCGTCGATAGTGTCTGGAGTTCGCTCCTCGGCTGGGAGGTGCAGCCGGCGGCCGATCGAGCCGGGAAGACAGGCAACGAACACTATCTCAGCGGCTGCATTCCCATCACGGGCGACTGGACCGGCAACGTGCTGCTGCACTGCCATCGCGACCTGGCGGCGGAGGTGGCCAGCGCCATCTTCAGCCTGCCCGTCGAGGAGGTCACTCTCGAATTGATGCAGGATGCACTGGGCGAACTGACCAACATCATCGGCGGCAACTTGAAGGCGTTGTTCGGCGGCACCTGTTTCCTCGGCCTGCCGACTGTGACGACCGGCCAGAACTATGCTCTGCGCGTGATGGACAGCGGTTCGATCCTGCGAGTCGCCTTCGAGGCACACGGCCAGCCGTTCCAGGTCGAGGTGTGTTGCGGAAAGAAAGAATAGCCAAGGAGGTTAGCCGCGACGCGAGTC
>JBBSDR010000316.1:0-7035 GCA_038240465.1 Gemmatales bacterium | reverse complement strand
GACGACTTCCGCGACTCGAACCCGTCGGCCAACGACGAATTGCTCGACGCCCTCGCAAAAGACTTCGTCGCCAAGCAGTACGACGTCAAGCACATAATTCGCACCATCATGAACTCGCGGACCTATCAGTTGAGCGCCCAGACGAACGATCTCAACCGCGACGATAACAAGTATTTCTCGCACGCCGTGACGAAACTTCTGCCGGCCGAGCCACTGCTGGACGCCATCTGCACGGCGACTGAAGTGCCGGAGAAGTTCGCCGGCCTGCCGATGGGTTCTCGGGCCGTTCAGCTCGTCGATGGCGAGGTGAACCATCCGTTCCTCAAGACGTTCGGCCAGCCGGCCCGCGAGTTGGCCTGCGAGTGCGAACGCGAGAGCGACAGCAACCTCGCCCAGGCGCTGCAGTTGATCAACGGCCCGACGGTCAACGACAAGCTCCGCGCTCCGACAAATCGTCTGGGCAAGCTGCTGGGACAGAAGCTGACCGATCCGCAAGTGCTGGAGCAGCTCTACCTGGCCACGCTGTCACGGGGACCGAACGAGGGCGAGCAGAAGGCGGCCCTCGCGCACGTCGCCAAGAACACCGACAAGCGCAAGGCATGGGAAGACGTCCACTGGGCGCTGATTAACTCGAAGGAGTTCCTGTTCCGGCATTGATTGCCTGGGGTTGCGGGATCCTGGAAAGACTCTCTTAACACGGCGGGCCGGGTGACCACCTTGGCCCGCCGTCTACTTGCAGCACCGAAGGAAGAAGGTATGTGGAGCCGCCGCGGTTTTCTCCAGGCGTGTCTGTGCGCTATCCTAATCTGCAGCGGGCTCTCCTGCAGTGGCAAGTCGAAGTCGTTCACAAATGAGGACTTTACCAAGATCAAGCAAGGAGCTAGTGAGTCGGAGGTCAACGAGGTGCTCGGCCCCCCCGATCGAACCAAGATCGTCTCGGAGAAAATGAAGGCGGCCTACTGGGTGCGGGACGGAAACGAGTACGGAATCACCTACGTACATGGCAAATTGGAATCCAGGGCCAGAGGGAAACCCCGAAGGTAGTTACATGCCTCCGATGGTCTCTCCTTGAGACCGAGAGAGCGAGACTGGGATGTCGAAGTCCATCAAGGTCCGGCCCAAGAAGTTCCCCCCAAGTGTGAGAACGAGTGGAGCCTGATGACGCTGAAGCGCATGGGGAAGTGAGGCCGGGCTTCAAGTCCCCGGATAGAGTTGGTTGATCTCCAGTTCGACCTTCTCGATGTCGCCGAAGAAGGTCGCCTTGAAGAACTGCAGGCAGCCGGCAAAGCCCAGGACGGGCAACCTCAGGTGGGCGGTGGTAAATCCCACTGTAGCGGGCCACTCGCGAAGTTCCTTGCCATCCGTGAGGCGCAGTTTGACCTCGGCATACCGCAGAGGAACGGGGGTGCCGCCGATCCCACTGCCGATTGTCTCCGGACACTGCGTCAAATCGACACCGAGAAGACCCGCCAGAGCTTCTGGGAACACACTGTCGTCTGCACCCGAGTCGAGGAGGACTTGGCGACTTCGCTCGCGGGCGGGACCGGTGATGGTGACATCCACGACAGGGCGCGGTCGAGAGAAACGTCCTCCCAACGATACGATAGGACGGCCCAGAGGAAAGAGGCGATAGCGAAAGATCAGGGCCATTAGTAGAGGCTCGTTCCCAGGGGAGGAATATAGGCGCCAACGACGCGGCTGGGATCAATGCCTGCCTCGACGAGTTTGGCTTCCATCTCCTCCTCTGTTTCCGCAGTGACGAGGACCCGTGAGCCGTCCCAACTCCATGCGATGTGCAGACCCGCATACGGAATGAGTTGCTCAGGCGTAATCGCGTCCTGATTCTCGAAAAAGTCGCGGCCCAGGCTTGGGCGGTCAGCCTGTTGTCCGTTGTCGTTCATCGTCATAGCTCCCGGAAGTATGGGATTGCTCTTCTCATATCCTAACGTCAGGCGCCGAGTGAATTCAATCGCCATCCCGAGCGGATGTTGACACCAACAACGGGGCGCGGTCGAGAGAACCGCCCTCCCAACGCTACGATAGGAAGTCTGAGGAAAGAGGCGACAGGGAAATTGCAGCGACATTAGTAGAGGCTCGTTCCCAGAGGCGGCACATAGGAGCCGACGACGTGGCTCGGCCTGATCCCAGCTTCGACGAGCCTGGCTTCCATTTCCTCCTCCGTCTTTCCTGTGGCCAGGATGTGCAAGCCGTCCAGGCTCCAGGCGATGTACTGCCCCGCATACTGGAGGAGTTCTTCGGGAGGAAAGTTGCGCTGGTTCTCGAAATACTCCGGCTTGAGCATCGGAACCTCAAAATTTCTTCCGTTATCGCTCATCGTTGCATCTCCCAGTTGGCGAAAACACACTTCTCATATCCTAACGTCAGACGCCGAGTGAGTTCAATCCCCATCCCGAATCGATGGTCATGAATCGGATGGCAAGTGAGGCCGGGCTTCAGGTTCCCGGATAGAGTTGGTTGACCTCCAGTTCGACCTTCTCGACGTCGCCGAAGAAGGTCGCCTTGAAGAACTGCAGGCAGCCGGCAAATCCCAGGACGGGCAACCTCAGGGGGGACGGGGTGAATCCCACCGTAGCGGGCCACTCGCGAAGTTCCTTGCCATCCGTGAGGCGCAGTTTGACCTCGGCATAGCGCAGAGGAACGGGGGCGCCGCCGATCCCACTGCCGATTGTCTCTGGACACTGCGTCAAATCGACACCGAGAAGACCCGCCAGAGCTTCTGGGAACACACTGTCGTCGGCACCCGAGTCGAGGAGGACTCGCCGGTTTCGTCCGCCGGTTGGGCCGATGATTTCCACGTTAACGACGGGGCGCGGTCGAGAGAACCGCCCTCCCAGCGATACGATGGGACGGCCGAGAGGAAAAAGGCGATACGGAAATTGGAGGGCCATTAGTAGAGGCTCGTTCCCAGAGGAGGAATGTAGTCGCCGACGACACGACTGGGATCAATTCCTGCCGCGACGAGCTTGGCTTCCATCTCCTCCTCTGTCTCCGCAGTGACGAGGACCCGTGAGCCGTCCCAACTCCATGCGATGTGCAGACCCGCATACGGAATGAGTTGCTCGGGCGTAATCGCGGCCTGATTCTCGAAGAAATCTCGACCGAGCCAGGGAATGTCAGACCTTCGGCCATTGTCGCTCATCGTTGCATCTCCCAGTTGGCGAGAACACACTTCTCATATCCTAACGTCAGACGCCGAGTGAGTTCAATCCCCATCCCGAGTGGATGTCCATGACTGCCACTGTGTTCACGGGCGGAACGATCGTTCTCGCCAATCGGCTCCTGAGCGGCGGCCAGGTGGAAGTGACCAATGGGCGCATCACCACCATTCGTGACACTCCCCTGTCACTGACTGCCAGCGCTTCGACGATCGACCTTGGCGATCGCTATCTCGTTCCCGGCTATATCGACCTGCACGTCCACGGCGGCAATGGGGCCGACTTCATGGACGGGGACGCCGACGCCTTTCGCACCGTCTGCCGCGCTCACCTGCGCCACGGCACCACAAGCCTGCTGCCGACCACAACCGTTGCGCGACACGATCGGATCCTTGGCGTCCTCGAACTCTGCCGACGCTTCCAGAAGGCGGACAGCGGCGGCGCCCGCGTCCTCGGCGCTCACTTCTACGGTCCTTACTTCGGCCATGAGGCGGCGGGTTGTCATCCGGCGCAGTCGCTTCGCACTCCCGATCCGGCCGAGTATAGCGAGTATCTCGCCTTCGCCGATGCCATTTGCACGGCGACCGTCGCGCCCGAACTACCCGGCGCCGAGGGCTTCGTCCGCGCTTGCCGAGAACGTGGCATCCGCTGCAATGCCGGCCACAGTCACGCCACTTTCGAGCAGATGGAACAGGCGATAGCCTGGGGCGTGCGTCACGTCGATCATCTCTTTTGCGCCATGTCCGATCGCGCGCGGCTGAGGGAAACGCAGACCTATCCGATGCGCGGCGGCGTCATGGAAGCGACGCTGTTCTTCGACGAATTGACGACGGAGGTGATCGCCGACGGCAAGCATCTTCAGCGCGAACTGCTGCTACTCGCCTACAAGATCAAGGGGCCGGATCGCCTGGCTCTGGCAACCGATTGCAACCGCGCCCTCGACAGACCGGACGGCGAGTATCTCTTCGGCCCGCGCGATGGGGGCGAACTTATTCTGAAGCGCGACGGCGTCGGCATTATGAGCGATGGCCAGTCGCTCGCCTCCAGCGTTGTCGGCATGGATCACTGCGTCAAGACGTTTCACGAACTGACAGGCGTGCCGCTGGTCGAAGTGATTCGCATGGCCAGCCTGACGCCTGCGCGCATCGCCGGCTGGGAGCGTGAGACCGGCAGCATCGAGGTGGGCAAGCGAGCGGACCTGCTGGTGCTGTCGAAAGACCTGCGCGTCGAGCAAGTGTATGTGGACGGCAAGCTCATGGCACTTTGAGCTGATCGAAGATGCGCTTGAGCAGCGACTCGGAGGTCAGTTCCTCCGCCTCAGCCTCGTAGGTGATGCTGATGCGATGACGCAGCACATCGTAGCCAATCGTTTTGACATCCTGCGGGGTGACATACCCCCGGCCTTCGAGAAACGCCTGGCCCTTGGCCGCGCGCGTCAGGAAGATCGTCGCCCGCGGACTGGCGCCAAGTTGGATATAGCCGCCAAGATCGAGTTCGTATTCCTGCGGCCGGCGCGTGGCGTGAACCACATCGACGATGTAGCGCTTGATCTTCTCATCGACGTAGATGCCGTCGAGCGCGGCTCGCAATCGGAAGATGTCGGCAGCGGTGAGAATCGGCTCAATCTCCAGTTTCGGCTCGATGGACTCCATGCGATTGAGGATCGCCAACTCCTCATCCTTGTTCGGATAGGTCAGCTTCAGTTTGAGCATAAAGCGATCGACCTGCGCTTCCGGCAAGGGATACGTTCCTTCCTGTTCGATGGGGTTCTGGGTCGCCAGAACGAGGAAGGGCTGTTCCAGGGTGTGTGAGTGGTCGCCGATGGTGACCTGGCGTTCTTGCATGGCTTCCAGAAGCGCACTCTGCACCTTGGCGGGAGCGCGATTGATCTCGTCGGCCAGGACGAGGTTGGCGAAGATCGGTCCCTTCTTGATGCTGAAATCGCCCGAGCGCGGATTGTAGATCTGGGTGCCGATGACGTCGGCCGGCAGAAGGTCCGGCGTGAACTGGATGCGGCTGAAGGAAAGCCGCAGCGCCTGCGCCAGCGTGCGGACGGTGAGCGTCTTGGCGAGTCCCGGCACACCTTCGAGCAGAACGTGGCCGCCGGTCAGCAGTCCGATGAGGAGTCGTTCGATCAGCCCGCGCTGGCCGACGATGACCTTCTCGATCTCCTTGAACAGCGCGTCGAGGGTGCCGCGCATTGCGCGAACCTGCTCGTTGGTTTCCGGCGAGCCAGCGGCCACGGCAACTCCCTCACCACCTGGAGATGCGAGCGATGAATCGGCGGCCCTTCCGCCCCGCCATCAGCTTACATGATGAGTCCCGAAGCGTCGAGCGCTGTGTCCTGGATGTGTAAACCCGGCTCAACGGTGGCATTCCCTTTCGGCATCGAGTAGACTGACCCCACTCGTTTCCCGGCACGATTCCCTTCATGAGGAGAACTGACAATGCCCCGTCCCCAGGGCGTCCTGTTCGTGATCCCGCTGCATCCGCGAAGGCTCGTCCTTCCCGGGCTCCTGCTGGCGGGCATCACCGCGCTGCTGCTGTGCCAGCGATCCAGCACGGCCTATGCGCCGATCCCGGCCGATCCGCCGCCTGAACTGCGCCTGGTCTTTCCCGATGCCTTTGCCTTCCAGAGACTCAACCTTTCCGCCCTGGCCGATCGTGAGTTGTTCAAGGTTGTCCTGGGGACGATGGCGAGTACCGGTGTCTCTGAAAAAGACATTTTCGTCCGGGAGTTCGGCGCCCCGCTGGCCGAACTCGACGCCATCGCGTCCATCGCCAACGAGCAGAACCAGGTCAACATCGTCAGCACGCGCAAGGCCATCGAATCGAAGACAGTCCTCGCCGCCATCGCGCCCAACGCAAAGGAACAGACCTACAAGGGCAAGATCTTTTACATCGGTTACCCGCGCGGCAGGGAAGAGGCATTCCCCTTCCCCGGGGACAAAGACTTCCCGCGCGACTTCAAGGATAAAAAGGGGGGTCTCGACAAGGATTTCTCCGGTGAAAAGAAGGACAGACCAATCGAGAAGAAAGACTTCCCGCGCGACTTCAAGGAGAAGGTGGTCGATTTCCCCAGGGAGAAGGATGGCCGCAAGGAAGGCGATGGCCCGCAAGCTTTCCAGCGCGAGAAGGGCGGACCCGACAAGGACTTCTTCCCGGGCGGTGAGGGGCCGATGCGCATCGATCCCTGGGCTCGCGCCGTCTATTTCCTGAGCGACCGCACCTACGTCGTCGGCTCGGCCCGGGATGTGATGGTCTTCATCGATACCGCCGTCAAACCGGATGAGAAGCATCCGCTCTTCGAGGCGCTCAGTGCTGCCGGCAAACATCACTTCGCCGCGAGCATCACCCTGCCCGAGGAACTCGGCCGCGAGATGCGCTGGGAGATGCGCCGGGAAATGCGCCGCGGACCATTCGCCGAGATGACCTATCACAACATGAGTCCGCTGCTGGCCGTGAAGAAGGCTGCCATCACGGTGGACATCGGCGAGGAGTCGCGGCTGGAAACTCTCCTGACCTTCCCCGACGCCCGCGCGGCCGGCAAGGCTCAGGACTCGGCGAGATTCTTCTTGCAGATGCTCAAGGGCAGCGTGAACTACCTCGAAAGCGAGATTGGCAAGGTGCTGGGCGGGGAGGACAAGCTGGCGAACACGAAGCTGGCCGGCCTGGTCGATCGGTTCAAGGAATCCTGCGCCGACGCAACTGTGAAAGCGGACGGCACCACGCTCAAGGTGGGTGTCAAGGTGAAGACCGACAGCGACAGCATCAAGGCTGTCATGACCGAACTGATGCCGCGCATCGAACTGGCGGCCCGTCGGGCGCAGAGTTCCAACAACCTCAAGCAGTTGGCCCT
>JBBSDR010000315.1:0-7049 GCA_038240465.1 Gemmatales bacterium | reverse complement strand
GAGTACGCTGCGCCGGTCCGCGGCTGTGGAGTTGTCTTTGCAGCTTCACGCGCAGGGAGTGCAGGTCCGCGTTCACGACCCGGCCGTCCACGAGCTTCCTGCCCAACTGACCGAGGCGGTCGAACCCTGTGAAACCGCGGAAGAGGCGCTGGACGGGGCCGACGTCGTCGTCATCGCGACACCTTGGCCGGCGTATCGTTCGCTGGCTCCCGGCACGATCGCGGGCCGGATGCGGCGTCCCCAGGTTATCGATCCCGGCCACTTCCTCGGCGAACACCTGGCGAGTGATGCGCGGATTAGCTATGTGTCCACGGGCAAGGTGAAACTTGCCGCCTGAATTGTTTCGGAACAGTTGCGAAATACTTCCCGCCGCGTGCGGCGTACGACCAGCCCGCCAAGCCGCAAGCGGCAGGAAAGAAGGGATATCGTTCGCATGAATCTCGCCGGCCGATCCGCGATCATCACAGGTGCAAACCAGGGCCTGGGCAAGGAGATCACTCGCCATTTCATCGAGGCGGGAGCCAGTGTGCTGCTCGTCGCCCGCGGGCAGGACGCCCTGGAGCAGACGGCGCAGGAACTGGCGCCGCTGGCTCGCTCTCCCGGCCAGGTCGTGAGCGTCTTTCGGGGCGACGTGTCGCGCGCGGAGGACTGCGCCGGCATTGTCCGCCGCGCCGGCGAGGTCTTGCCCGGACTGACGATCCTGGTGAACAACGCCGGCATCTACGGTCCCATGGGCCGATTCGAGGAGTGCGACTGGGACAACTGGGTCGAGGCAATCTCCGTCAACCTGCTCGGCACCGCCCTGATGACCCGCGCCGTCCTGCCCCTGCTGCGGTCCCGGCGCTACGGCAAGATCATCAATCTTTCCGGAGGCGGAGCGACGGCCCCGCTGCCGCGGTTCAGCGCTTATGCCGCCTCGAAAGCCGCCGTCGTGCGGCTGACGGAAACGCTGGCCTGCGAGTTGAAGGACGATGGTATCGACATCAACGCCATCGCGCCGGGCGCGCTCAACACGCGCTTGCTCGATGAGGTGCTGACAGCAGGACCGGAAAAGGTCGGCAAGGACTTCTACGACAGGTCGCTCAAGCAACGCGACGAAGGCGGCGCGGGACTGGTTCGAGGCGCGGAACTGGCGGCCTTCCTGGCGTCGGCTGAAAGTGACGGCATCAGCGGCCGGCTGCTCAGCGCGGTCTGGGATGACTGGGCACATCTGCCCGAATGGCGCGACGAACTGGCCTGCGGCGACATCTTCACCCTGCGACGGATCACGCCGGAAGATCGGGGGGCGAACCGCAAATGCGCGTAGCCATTGTCGGCTGTGGACTGATCGGCCAGAAGCGGGCGCGGACGCTTGCGGCTTGCCCCCTTGTCGCGACTGCCGACGTCAGCCTGGCTCGCGCGGAGCAGCTGGCCGCTCAGCATCCCGGCTGCGTCGCCGTCGCGGACTGGCACGACGCGGTCAGCCGGCACGACGTCGATGCCGTCCTCGTGTCCGCCACCAACAACGCCCTTGCCGCAATCGCGAGGGGAGCGGTCCGTCACGGCAAGCACGTCCTTGTCGAGAAGCCGGCGGGACGAAACGCCGCTGAGTTGCGAGGAGTGTGTGAGGAGGCGAGGCGGGCCGGCGTGGTCGTCAAGGTTGGCTTCAATCATCGCTTTCATCCCGCGTTTCAGAAGGCGCGGCAGCTGTGCGATGAGGGCCAACTTGGCCCGCTTCTCTACATTCGCGCCCGCTATGGCCACGGCGGCCGGATTGGCTACGATCGCGAATGGCGCGCGGACCCCGCTGTCGCGGGCGGCGGCGAACTGCTCGACCAGGGCGTTCATCTCATCGACCTCGCGCGCTGGTTCCTCGGCGAATTTACGGACGTCCAGGGCCACATCGACACGTTCTTCTGGAAGATGCCGGTCGAGGACAACGGCTTCCTCTTCTTGCGCACCGCGGCCGGACAGGTCGCCTGGCTGCACGCTTCCTGCACCGAGTGGAAGAACCTGTTCTGCTTCGAGATCTTCGGCCGCGACGGCAAGCTGCAGATTGACGGCCTGGGAGGCAGCTATGGCGTCGAGCGCCTCTCGTTCTATCGCATGACACCCCAGATGGGACCGCCTGAGACGACTATCTGGGAGTATCCCGGCGAAGACCTCTCGTGGCGCGATGAGTTCGCCCATTTCGCCGACTGCGTCCGGAATGGGACCACGCCGTCGGGCAACCTCGACGACGCCCTCGCTGCCCTGGAAGTCGTGGACAAGGTTTATCGGGACGCGGAAGCGAGCCAGTTGGAACGGAGGAAGGCCATATGATTATCACTCGCAGCCCGCTGCGCATCTCGCTCGGCGGCGGCGGCACCGATCTGCCGTCGTACTATCAGAAGCACTCCGGCTTCCTGATCGCCGCCGCCATCGATCGTTACGTTTGCATCACCTTGCATCAGACGTTCGTCCCCGAACTGATCGTCAAGTACTCGAAGCTCGAGCGCGTCAGCCATGCCGACGACGTGCAGCATCCGATCATCCGCGAGGCGCTGAACGTCACCGGCATCACAGGCCAGGGACTGGAGATCACCAGCATGGCCGACATCCCCGCCGGCACGGGACTGGGATCGTCCGGCAGTTTCACGACCGCTCTGCTCAAGGCGCTGCACAGCCACAAGAGGACCTTCGTCCATCCGCGCGAACTGGCCGAGGAGGCGTGCGAGATCGAGATCAATCGTCTCGGCGAGCCGATCGGCAAGCAGGACCAGTATATCGCTGCGTATGGCGGGCTGACGTGCTTTCAGTTTTCGCCCAGCGGCCACGTTGACGCCTGGCCCTTGCGCGTCAGCAGCGAAACCCTCTACAACCTCGAAGACAATCTGCTGCTGTTCTTCACCGGCTACAGCCGCTCGGCGTCGAGCATCCTCAAGGAGCAGGACGACCGGAGCAAACAGCGCGACCAGGGCATGGTGGACAACCTGCACTTTGTCAAGGAACTGGGCTACCAGAGCAAGGAAGCGCTCGAATCGGGCGACCTGGTCCGGTTCGCCGAACTGATGAAGATTCACTGGGAACACAAGAAGAAACGCAGCGGCTCGATGAGCAATGGCCAGATCAACGAGTGGTACGAGTTGGCGCTGGCCAACGGCGCGCTCGGCGGCAAGCTGATCGGCGCGGGCGGCGGCGGCTTCCTGATGTTCTACGCCGAGGAGAAGGCGGCCCTGCGGCGAGCGATGACCGGGGCTGGCCTGCGCGAGGTGCGCTTCCGCTTCGATTTCGCGGGTACGGCGACGGTTCTCCAGTGAAGGAGGCAGAAGGATGTCCTCGTTTGTCCCGGGTTTCTTGCAACCTCGCTGGGTGCGCCTTTCCTTGCAAGTGATAGTTAGCATCGCCCTTGTCCTGCTGCTCGTCTGGCTGGCCCGGCAGGGAGACCTCGTCGCCGCGCTGCGGTCCATCCGGCCCGACACTCTGGTCCTCGCCAGTGTCGTGTACCTGACTGCCATCTTTCTGGCCAGCCGGCGCTGGCAAGTCCTGCTGCGCTGCCGCAGCGTTGTCGAGCCAGGGACTCGCCTTGCGGGGGACTATTTCCTGGGAATGTTCTTCTCGACCTTTCTGCCCACTTCGGTCGGCGGCGACGCCGTGCGGGTTTATGAAGTCAGCCGGCGAGGTCATTCGCTTCGCCGCGTCGTCCTGGCGACGTTCCAGGATCGACTGCTCGGATTCGGGGTGATGATGGCCCTCGGGATGCTCGCCGCCCTCTGCTTCCGGTCTCTGCTTCCGGCTTCCCTGGCGGCCGGCTTCTTCCTGCTTCATCTCGCCGGCCTGCTGGTGGTTGCAGCGCTCTTGAATCCTCAGGCCCTGGTTGGTTGCGGACGCCGGCTCGGCAAGAACGTGTCCGGTTTGCGTCGATTGGTTTCGAGTCCGCGGGGCGAGCGGGTTCGCCAGTCGCTGCGTCGCTTGCTCGATGAGCCGCCCTTGCAATTTCGCGACGTTGTTCATTTGCTCGCGCTCGGCTTGGCGAGTTTCTCGCTGTGCATCGCCTCTCACCAGATCCTTGCTCATTCGCTGGGGATCGACCTCGACTTTCTCGCTTTCTGTCTGATCGTCTCCCTCGTTTGGGTGGTCCGACTTCTGCCCATGTCGCTGAACGGGCTGGGTGTCGGCGAAGGCGTTTTCGTCGGTTTGCTGGGGTTGTTCGGCGCGCCATCGGACAGCAGCCTGGCATTGGCGCTGGCCTTGCTGGGGATTCAAACAGGTGCGTCGCTGCTCGGGGGATTCGTTGCCCTGGCCCGAGTCCTGCGGGGCTCAAAGTCGCGACTGCAAGACAATGACCCCGCCGAAGGAGAATCGCGCCATGCGGCCTGAGTGGACGATCGAGGACATTCCCGTCGCCATCCTGGCCGGCGGGCTGGCGACGCGGCTGCGTCCGATCACGCTACAGGTGCCAAAGGTCCTGGTCTCTGTCGCCGGCCGGCCCTTCGTCGATCACCTGCTGTCCCTGCTTGCGCGCAACGGCATTCGTCGTGTCGTCCTCTGCCTGGGACACCTCGGCGAGCAGATCGAGGAACACGTCGGCGACGGCAGCCGATTCGGTGTGCGGGTTCAGTACAGCCATGATGGGACGCGCTTGCTCGGCACAGGGGGCGCGCTGCGTCAGGCGCTGCCGTTGCTCGGGGAGGTAAGCGCCGTCCTTTACGGCGACTCTTATCTCGATGTCGATTACCGCGCTATTTTCGAGGCTTTCCTGGCCGGCGACGCCCTCGGGCTGATGACCGTGATGCGGAACGACAACCGCTGGGATCGCAGCAATGTGGTCTTTCGCGACGGACGGTTGCTGTGTTATGACAAGAAGGCCGCGAGCGCCGAGATGACCCACATCGACTACGGCCTGTCTCTCCTGCGACGTACCGCTCTCGAACGGATCCCTACAGATGGCTGGTTCGACCTGGCCGACCTCTTTCGCGACCTGGTGCGCGAAGGCCGGATGATCGGCCACGAGGCCGTCCGGCGATTCTTCGAGATCGGCTCGCCACGCGGACTCGCGGAGACGGAGACCTATTTGCTGGCACGCGGCGCTTGAGGCGATGGCCGGCGCGCGAAAGCCAGTTGAGGACCTAACGAGAGGCAAAGCATGTCTCACACGCACGAATTCATCGAGGAAGCGAAACAGATCCTCGCGGCCCTCGACACCGGCGTCATCGACCGCATGGCGGCGCTGCTGGTCGATTTGCGCAACCGCAATGGCCGGCTGTTCATGCTGGGAGTGGGAGGCAGCGCAGCCAACGCCTCGCATGCTGTCAATGACTTCCGCAAAATTGCCCAGATCGAGTGTTATGCGCCGACGGACAACGTCTCGGAGTTGACGGCGCGGACCAACGACGAGGGCTGGGAGACGGTGTTCGTCAACTGGCTGCGGGTCAGCAAGTTGACGCGGCGCGACATGCTTTTCGTCCTGTCGGTCGGCGGCGGCGACCTGGAAAGGAACATCAGTCCCAACCTGGTGCGGGCGCTGCAATATGGCCGGGAGGTCGGCTGTACGATTTGTGGCATCGTCGGGCGGACGGGCGGCTACACCGCGCAGGTGGCCGACGCCTGTGTGATCGTGCCGACGGTGAACAGCAAGACGGTCACGCCGCACGCCGAAGCATTTCAGGGCGTCGTCTGGCATCTGCTGGTTTCTCATCCGGCGATCAAGCTCGCGGAAACGAAGTGGGAATCGGCCCGCGCCGCCTGAGAAACGGGCGAGCCGGGAGCGTAAGCGACCGGAGTTTTCGCAGCGACCGGAGTCTTTCTCCGGTCGCTGACGCTCCCCGCTCGCCTCAGAGGGATCGACATGAGAAGTCCCACGCGGCCGGCCGTGTTCCTCGATCGCGACGGTGTCCTGAATCACACGACGGTTCGCAACGGCGTCTCGCATCCCCCGCGGACGCTGCAGGAATTCACCCTGCTGCCGGGTGTGGAAGACGCGGTCCGAAAGCTGGCCGCGGCCGGGTTTCCGCTGGTTGTCGTCACCAACCAGCCCGACGTCGCTCGCGGCATTCAGAGCCAGGCGATTGTCGAGGAAATGAACGACGTCATTCGCCGGACCTTGCCGGTCCTCGACGTGCTGACGTGCTATCACGACAGCGCTGATGGCTGCGGCTGTCGCAAGCCGAAACCGGGAATGCTGCTCGACGCGGCCGGACGATGGGGACTGGACCTCGCTCGCAGTTTCATGGTCGGCGACCGCTGGAGCGACGTCGCGGCGGGCCAGGCGGCGGGCTGTTTTTCGCTGCTGGTTGTGACTCCCCAAAGCGGTTTGGAGCGCTGCCGGCCGGACCATTGCTCTTCGACCCTGGCCGAGGCCGCTGACTGGATTCTCACTCTTTCCCATCGAGGTCATTCATGAAACTGTTCGTCGATACTGCGAACCTTGTCGAGCTGGAGGAGTGCGTCCAGCGCGGCTTCCCGGACGGGGTGACGACCAACCCGGCCATCCTGTCGAAGGAAGAACGCCGCGATTTTCGCGACCACATCAACGACATGATCGTGATCCTGAAGAAGTACGATTGCCGGGTCCCGTTGAGCGTCGAGGTGTTCACGCTCGATCCGGTCGAGATGCTCGCGCAGGCCGAGGAGTTCGTGAGCTATTTCGGCCACTATCCGCACATCAATATCAAAATCCCGATTGGCTGGAACGAGCTGGCTGTGATTGCCGAGCTGGCTCGGCGCGGCATCGAGGTGAACTGCACCTGCTGCATGTCGTACAACCAGGCCATCATGGCGGCCCGCGCCGGGGCAAAGTATGTCAGTCTCTGCTGGGGCCGCATTCGCGACGTGGGCTACGACGCCGGCTCGGTTGTGCGACAGGTGTCGCAGACCTTCCGCTCCTGGAATTCGTCGTCGGAGATCATCGTCGGCAGCATTCGCCATATTGCCGACATCAACGAGGCGCTGCAGGCCGGGGCGGACATCCTGACCGTGCCGCCGAAGTTCTTCCCGCAGATGTGCGCCCATCCCAAGACCGATGAGGCCGTGCAGCAGTTCATCAGCGAGTTCCGCAAGTGGCAGACGCCGGGCGTTCCGCTGAAGAAGTC
>JBBSDR010000314.1:0-7117 GCA_038240465.1 Gemmatales bacterium | reverse complement strand
TTTTTGTTCGAGAGTGGTCCCCCGCCCGGGGTGCCGCGCGGGGGCCGGGGGGGGCCTTCACCCCGGCCCGGCTTTGCGCCCACCCCCCCCCCCGCGGCTCTCAAGGAACATTCTTAGGGGATGGGCGATAGAATTGACCGTTGATTTTTCATTGCGGTCTTCCCGGGCAACACTCTCTCCCTCCCCACGCCCACAACGTAAGGCTCGGTGCGCTTCGCCGTTGACTGCGGCAAGAACTCCCCGCGTTCCTTCGCGGGGTCTCGCGGCGCGTGCAGCGTGGAGTGTTAACCACTCAGACCGAGTAAGCGAAAGGGAAGCGCGAACAACCTCCCCAGTAGTCCGGTCACCAGATCGCGCCGCGTCAGGCGGTCGGACACCCATTCGGGAGAGACGTCTTCCAGCAGCCGGCACCGCACCAGACGATCGAGCGTCGCTTGCAGCACCGGCAGCGGATCGGCGAGGTTGAACATCCAGCGCATTCGTTCGGCCAGCAGAGCGACCGGCGTCCGGCCGTCACAGCGCGACCAGACCCACGCGGCAACGGCACTCAGACGATGGACCTGTTTGCGGTTACGGTCGGAAATCAGCAGTTCGCTGGCTGTCGCGCGCACGTTGAAGCCGGCGCGGCAAGCCTGAGGATAGATCAAGGCACTTCTCCTCGAACCCAGCGGTCGATTCAGAGAGGATGGAAAAGCTTGGGACCGATCGGTCCCTCTCCCACCTCCATCGGTGCGCCGGCGCGACTCTCTCCAGCGCCGCGCGCTCCGTCCCCCCTCAAACAGCAGCCTAGCTCATAAACCGGGGCGATGACGCGGGACGTGCCGGCGTTGTCACTTCAACGTGCGTCCGGTCGGATTTACCCGACAGGCGTTCTCGTTACCATCCCGTTACACCGCGGCCCGCGGCGCACGGGTAGAATGTGCTGACGGATCCAGGGCGGAGCAATCGAAACAACGGGGTCAATCGTCTTGTCTGACAGGGAGTCACTCCCATTCTTCAGCGATGACGTGGAGGAAAGTAATCATGACGCGCTTTCGTATGACGTGGTGTCTCGCCTTGCTGGGGCTGGCCCTGGCCGTCCCCTCAATCCGCGCGGAGGACAAGCCGGCACGGCCAACGGTCGATGTCGTCATCTGTCTCGACGTGTCCAGCAGCATGAATGGCCTGATCGACTCAGTCCGGGTCAAACTGTGGGACATCGTCAACGACCTGGGCAAGGCGAAGCCGGCACCTCTGCTTCGTGTCGGCCTGTACAGCTATGGCCATGACTCCTACGACCCGAACAAGGGCTGGGTCCGCAAGGAATCCGATCTGACGACCGACCTCGACGAAGTCTACAAGAGGCTCAATGGCCTGACGATCTACGGCGGCACCGAATATGTCGCTCGCGTCTGCCGGGACGCCATCGTCGAGCAGAAGTGGAGCGAGGAGAAAAAGTCGCTCAAGATGATCTTCGTCTGTGGGAACGAGCCGGTCGATCAGGACAAGCAGGTCCACCTGAAGGACGTCGCCCAACTGGCCCTGAAGAAGGACATCATCATCAACACGATTTACTGCACGCGGCCCCGCTTTGAGGCCGAGGGCAAGGGCTGGGCGGAGTTCGCCAAGATGGCCGAGGGCAGTTATGCCGCCATCGACCAGCAGAAGGGTACCGTCGCCATCGCCACGCCGCAAGACAAGAAACTCGGCGAACTCAGCACCCAACTCAACTCAACCTACGTCGCTTACGGCAAGAAGGAGATGCGCGAGGCAAAGACGCAAAACCAGGCAGCCCAGGACTCCAACGCCGGCAAGCTCGCTCCCGCCGCGGCAGCCACCCGAGCCATCTCCAAGGGCGGCGACCACTATCGCAACTCCGACTGGGACCTCGTCGATCGCCTGCGCGACGATCCCAAGCTCGATATCACCAAGATCCCCGAAGCGGAACTGTGCGATGAGCTGAAGAAGATGAAGCCGGACGAGCGCGTCGCCTTCGTCAAGAAGAAGCAGGCCGAGCGCGCGACGATCCAGAAGGAGATCGTCGAACTGTCGAAGAAGCGCGACGAGTATGTGCGCGAAGAGATGAAGAAGAACGCCAAGTCCGGCCAGCAGGTGTTCGACGAGGCCGTCCGCGGCGCTCTCCGCGACCAGGCCAACCGCAAGGGCATCAAGATCCCGGAATGATCCCTCCTTCGATTGATGATTGATGATTGATGATTGATGATTGAGAAATACCGTCGCCTGTCTTCTCAATCGTCAATCGTCAATCATCAATCATCAATTTCTGAGGCTGCCATGCTTCCAACTCGTCTTGTCGTGATCGAAGACGAACACGCCATCCGCCGCGGTGTCGCCGATGCGCTTCGCGCCTCCGGCTATGGCGTGGCCGAGGCTGCTGATGGTCAGCGCGGACTCGAAGAGGCGCTTCGGCCCGGCGTCGATCTGGTCCTGCTCGATCTGATGCTGCCGCGCATGACCGGCCTGCAAGTCCTAACCGAACTGCGCAAGACCCGGCCCGAGTTGCCCGTGATTATCCTGACGGCGCGCGGCAGCGAGGACGATCGCGTTCGCGGCTTGCAGATGGGGGCGGACGATTATGTCGTCAAGCCTTTCTCCGCCCGCGAACTGCTGGCCCGCGTCGAGGCGATCCTGCGCCGCGCCGGGCGGGTCAACGGCGCGGCAGTTGAGGACGATGGCGACGAGGCGTCGGTTGCGACTCTCGGCAAGGCGACCATCGATCTGCGCCGCCGGGAAATCTCCTGGGGCAACGGCGAACGCGGCGAACTATCCGAGACGGAGAGCGCCATTCTGCTGTTTCTGCTGCGGCATCGACAGCGGGCCGTATCGCGCGAGGAACTGCTGACTCACGTCTGGGGTATCGAGCCGACTGGACTCGAGACGCGCACCATCGACATGCACGTCGCCCGACTGCGGACCAAACTTCGCGACCCATCCGGCCGCAAAACACCCGAGGCGATCCTGACCGTCCGCGCACATGGCTACATGGCCTCGCCGGACCTGATGCCTGTCGAGGAACCGGCGCGGGAGAGTACGCCATGAAGAGCTGGCTGCGCGGACCGCGCGGAGGATTGCTCGTCTTTCTGCTGATCACCGGCCTGGTCGGCGGCGGCCTCGGCTGGATGACGGCGGCTGTATTGCGCCTGGAACGGGAGCAGCAAGAGGCTCGCGCCGCAGCCGAGTTGGCCGGCAACCTGCGCCTGGCAATCCTCCATCTCGATAGCTGCGTCACTCCCGACCTGGCCCGCGAGGAAGGCCGGCTCTACAACCATTACTCGTTCCTTTCGCGCCATCCGCTCACTCTCGTCCAGCGCAATCAGAAGATGGTCCCTGATGCGACCGTGCTGCAGGTTTCGCCGCTCTTGACGGCCCAACTGCCCGACTGGATGCTGCTGCACTTCCAGGCCGACGATTCGGGCTGGTCCTCGCCTCAGGTCCCACCCTTGCAACTCGTCGAATTGCAGCGAAAGAACAACCCCCTGAAGGATTTTCGCAATCGCACTCCAGAGCGCGCTCTGCTGCTCGACGAACTGAAGACGCATCTGCCGGCAAAGACACTGCTGGCCGCGCTCGATGGCCGGGGGCGGCCTCCCACCCCCGCGGACGGTCCCGTGCTACTGGCCCGGGACCCCTTCTCCAACAAGGTGCAGATCCCCGCGCAGCAGTTGGATAACCAGGTGCAGCAAACGCAACAGCAGGATGCGCGCGGCCAGGTGGGCGGATTGGGACAGGCAGGGTATCCACAGGGTGGTGGACAGTTTGGCGGACAGTTCGCCAATCCCTTTGATCGAGGCGGCGGGCGCCGGATCGGCTCGGGGAAGTCCAACTCGGAGCCGTCGAGTACGCACATCGAGAATGAAATCGATTTGTTCCGCGACCTTCAGGACCAGGGAGCGAACTGGTTCAACAGCGCCAATCTCAAGGCCACCCCTTCGATGGCCGAGGCATCGCTCAAGATGACCCCTCTCGAGCGAGTCTGGGTGCAGACGGGCGCGGGGCGTGAATATCTCGTGCTGGTCCGCGAACTGGTCGTCGAACGAAATCGAAGTGGCAAGAAGCCCGGCGACGAGCAACATTCCACCAGCCGCATCTGTCAAGGTGTCGTGCTGGACGTGAAGATGCTGCGCGAATATCTCCTCGACGAGGTGCAGGGATTGTTCCCCGGCGCGGCCCTGGAACCGGTCCGGGACCTATCGACAGCCGATCCTCTGCGAACGATGACGCTGCTGCCGTTGTCGCTGGAACCGGCCGCCGTCCCTGCCTTGGTCGGACCCGAAGGCTGGACTCCTCTGCGCATTGGCCTGGCGCTGGCCTGGGTCGCGGCGGTCGTGGCGCTGCTGGCCGTCGGCCTGGGCGCCTGGTCGCTGATCGATCTCTCCGAGCGGCGTTTCCGTTTTGTCTCCGCCGTGACGCACGAATTGCGGACACCCCTCACAACTCTGCGTCTCTATCTCGACATGCTGCTGGGCGGCATGGTCCGCGACGAGAAGCAGAAAGAAGAGTACATCCGCACCCTGAACGGCGAGGCGGAGCGGCTGAGCCGGCTCGTCAACAACGTCCTCGATTTCTCGCGTCTGGAGCAGCAACGGCCTCAACTGCAACGCCATCCTGTGGCCGTTGCCGTCGTCCTCGAGCAAGTGCGCGACACCTGGCAGGGACGATGTCAGGACGCCGGCAAGGTCTTCGTCGTCGAGAACGAGACGGCTGCGGAATCCGAACTGATGACCGATGCGGAACTCGTGCAGCAGGTGCTGGGCAACCTGATCGACAACGCTTGCAAATACAGCCGGGATGCCGTGGATCCGCACATTCGGCTGCGGGCGCGCACGGCCGAAGGACGTATCATCTTTGAGGTGGAGGATGTCGGGCCGGGAGTGCCGCCGCGCGAGCGGCGGACCATTTTCCGGGCGTTTCGACGGGGCCGCGAAGTGGAGGCAACGGGAGGCGGCGTCGGTCTGGGACTGGCGCTTGCTCAGCGCTGGGCCAGGCTGCTGCGCGGCCGGCTGAGTCTGGGTGCGAGCGGCCCCGGCGCCTGTTTCCGCCTCGAACTGCCCCAGGGTTCATAGTGTAGCCCTGAGTGCTTGCGTTTCGCGCGTCTGGGACCGCGAAACGCAAGCAGGACCGAGGGCGCATCATGAATCATCGAGTGACGCTGGGAGTGCTGTTTTACCTCCTCAGCACCTTCACGTCCGCCGACGACAAATTCCCCTCCGAACTGGTCAAGTTCGTCCCTCATGGCAAGGAGCCTGTCTTCGCTGCCCAGAAGGGCAAGTGGGACGCCATGATCCGCGAGCGCGGTTGGGTCCTGCGCGAGGACGGCGTTTGGAAGTTGTGGTACACCGGCTACGACGGCACCCGCGACGGCCAGCGCATGCTCGGCCTGGCCACCTCCCCCGACGGCATCAAGTGGACGCGCCATCCGGGCAATCCCCTGGCCCGCGATCACTGGGTCGAGGACATGATGATCGTCAAGGACGCCGGCAAATACTGGATGTTCGCCGAGGGCCGGGAGGATCGCGCTCACCTGCTCGTCTCGACCGACGGCATCGACTGGAAGCGCGTCGGCCAACTCGACGTCCGCCTCAAGAACGGCAAGCCGATTGCCGACGGGCCATACGGCACGCCGACCGCCTGGCTCGAGGACGGCGTCTGGCATCTCTTCTACGAGCGTCAGGACAAGGGCATCTGGCTGGCGAAATCAAAGGGCATGAAGGTCTGGACCAACGTGCAAGACGAGCCGGTCCTATCGCCGGGACCGGGAGAGTATGACAGGGACCTTGTCGCGCTCAACCAGATCATCAAACACAAGGGCCGCTACTACGCTTATTATCATGGCTCCGCGAAGACAGGACCGAAGGCGAAGCTGTGGAGTAGCGCCATCGCAACTTCCAGGGACCTGATTCACTGGGAGAAATACGCTGAGAATCCGCTGCGGCCCACCGAGGAGAACAAGTCGAGCGGCATCGTCATCCCGGATGGCGACAAGTTTCGCCTGTACACGATGCATCCGGCGGTCTACCTTCACCTCTCACCCCCCTGAATTCACAAAGGTTCCTGGGGGCAATGGAGTCCTGCTGGGGTTCGTGAGGGTATTTGAAGGCCCGTTGTCTTTGGCGCATGCCAGGTCCGCTGCCGCTGGTATCATGGGGAAGTGGTCGGGAATCGTTTCATTCCACCTCCCCCACACCCATCCCTCGATGGAAAACCGTTCGGGGTGCGCGCCGCGGACCACTTTCGCTGCCCAAGCGCTCGTTGGAAGCGGACAATCTGCAACTATTTTTCTGTTTATTCCGGCTTTATATACCTTGAAGGGAAGTTCGGGCTGGGTTCGGGGTTTGACCCCCTTTCGGAGTCGTGAGGTGGGCATAATCGCTTGTAATGAAGCCGACGCTCGCCGCAGCCATGACAGACGCCACGGCGCTGTCGCCAGCTGTGAGAGTCTCTGTGTTGGCCTCGCCGGCGGTGACGGGTCCACCCGCAGCATCGTGGGCGATGGGGCCCGCAGTGGCGGCGTCGCGGTCCCGGTTCTTCCTGTTGCCGAACAGCCAGCTCAATAGCCACATCGAGGCACCTTTTTCTCAGCCATCTCCCTGATCGGCGGGAGCTTTCCCTTCGAGCACGTTCTCGGCCTCCTGTTGCAGGGCCTCGATTGCAAGCCGGACTGTCTCGAATTGAAAACGCAGCAGCGCGCTGTCCATTGCTTGCCGTTTCCGCTCCTCGATCCAGTCGCCGGCCTTGCGAAAGGCGGCTCGAGCCTCCGCTTTCCGCTTGAGTTGATGCAGGTTCATGGCAAACAGGAACAAGCTGCTCGCGTCCAGCTCAGGCTCCCTGTCTTTCATTTTCTCAAGGGATGCCAGGCTGTCTCGCCAGTCGCCGTTGCGATACTGAACCAGCGCCAAGATGTACCAGTTATCCCCCGCGTCCGGCTGCAATTCCGTCGCCCGCCTTGCATGTCTGATGGCCGCCTTCGAGTCACGGACTTTCTCGTCCGGGCAATGGGCCAGGAACCAGGCAAACCGATTCAGTCGATAGGCGAGCCGCCGCACCGCCGCTTCGCGGTCCTTACCCGAACGGACCTGTTCCTCCTGTTCCTCGATGCTTCGCAGGTAAAGGCCGCGGG
>JBBSDR010000313.1:0-7121 GCA_038240465.1 Gemmatales bacterium | reverse complement strand
CCCGCGAGCAGTCGCTGATCACGATTTTCACTCGCGCCGGCGCGATCGCGTCGTATCAGGTCGATACCAGTCCGGGCGGCGATCCGTACTCGTTCACCTACGATTCGCGCCCCAACGGGTTCTGAAGCAGACGTCACCAGCCCGGAGCGCAAGCGACGGGTCTCTGGGGAGAGATTCAACGATGAAACGCCGGCAAGGCATCACCCTGGTGGAAGTACTCGTCGCCATCCTGATTTGCAGCATCGGCCTGCTGTCGCTGATGACGCTCTTCCCACTGGCGGCGATCGAAATGGCCATGTCCGTCAAGGACAACAAATGCGGCCACGTCAAGCACAACATTGCGGCCGAAGCCAACCTCTTTGGCATTCGCAGCGATCCGAAACTGGTGGCCGCCATGCTCAATCCCGGCAGCGGTCTGCAGCCTCTGGACCCCCTGAATCCCTCGCAGGGCGATAGCCCCAGCTACCCGATCCTTGTCGATCCGGTCGGCTGGTATGCCAATATCGGCGATCCCAACTGGCGCGAGTGGGTCGCCGGCACGCCCGGAACGACGCCGAAGCGCATGTCGATCCGCGAGCTGGATCCGTTGGCCTCTCCGCCGGCCGATCCCAATATGAACCTGAGCAAGCCGGGATATGTCACCCGCCAGATCAAGCGCTGGTGCGTCTCCCTCGACGAGATTAACTTCCGCCGCGAGTTTGAGGACTCGCTCGCCAAGGGGTGCCGGCCCGGCGACGTTGTCGAACGCACGCCGCGTTACTCCTCCGCTTTTCTGCTGCAGATGCCCAAGGTTCGTCTGCCGAGCCAGGTCGATCTGACCGTCGTGATCTACAGCGGCCGGCCTCTCGATGAACCGCAGATGGGAGAGGTTGCCTACAACGCCGCGTTCAATCCCGGCGCCAACCTGATCGGTCTGAGTTGGGGACAGGGCCAGACGCCCCCCGAGATCGGCATCGGCACCTGGCTCTTCGACGGCGGCATGAAGCCGTCGCCGCGCGGCACTTTCCATCGCGTCGTCGCCGTCACGCCCACCGGACCCACGAGCATGGATGTCGAGGTCCTCAATGCCCCGACTCATTCCGGCTACGGGGTGATCGTCGTGATGGAGAACGTCATTGAAGTGTATTACCGGGGCGCTTTTTGAGGAGGCAACATCGTGACACAGCTACCCAGAGCGCACGCCCCGAGCGAGGGCGAGACATACCAGACGCGGCGTGCCGGCTTCACCCTGGTCGAATTGCTGGTGGTCATGGCCCTGATCACGCTGATCATGTCCATCCTGTCGCAGGCGTTCGTCGAGGGGCTGGACACCGTTCGCAACCTCAAGGCGATCGGCGACCTGCAAGAGCAACTGCGCGGGGTCGTTGTGCCGCTGCGCGACGATCTGTTGAGGCGCCACTTCCTCTCCACCGAGAAACTCAGCGTCAACTACGACAGTTCGGGACTCCGCCCCACGACCGGCTTCTTCCGCGTTCAGCAAGGGGCCGCTCACAACACCCTGCTCGAAGGCTCTGACAGCGACGGCTTGCCCTCGTATCGCGTCTCGACCGATGTGCTGCACTTGACCACGGCAGTGGTGGGGACGCGGCGGGCGGACTACATGACCGCCGAGGCGCCGAGTGTTCCAAATGCGGAACAGTTGTGGGCTATCCCTCCGGCTGCGGCGGAGCCATTCGACTATCGCCAGAGCAAGGCGTTTTTGAGCCAGTGGGCGGAAGTGATGTGGTTCACCACGCCCATGATCGATGCCGACAGCGGCTTGCAAATGACGGCGGGCAACAGCGACACGCTGCTGTTCAACCTGCATCGGCGACAGAAATTGCTTCTGACCGCCAATGCCGGAGCGCTCAACGGTCTGGCGAGTCCGAACCGAATTGCCAGCACGAACCTCGGCCTGTTCCCCGAGATCGCCTGCCTGCCGGACTCATTGAACAAGCAGCCTGGCGCGCTGTACTTCACCACGCCGTCCGACAGCATCGTGGGACAAAACCGGTCGATGATGGATGCGACCGGCAACTTTAGTTTGCCACAGGCCATGGGGACTCCCTATCCGGCTGGTTCGTTCGGCGCGACGATTCCCGGCGTCATCCAGGAGAGTTCCGTGCGGCGCGGCGACGATCGCGTCATCACCGACGTCGTCTCGTTCGAGGTGAAAGTGCTGATGCCGGGCATGTTCGAGTTCCAGGACATCCGCACGATTCAGGCAGGGCTGGGGATTGCCCAGGATGGCGCCTACGACACGGCCACCTGGAAGGGACCCAAACTGACGATCAAGGCCATTCAGGTCGTCCTCCGCGTCTGGGATTCTCGCACCGAGTTGACGCGACAGATCACGATGATTCAGGATATGTGACACCTCCGCCGCTTGCGGCTTGGCGGCGCGCGACCCCGACGCCGGAAACTCCCGCTAAGCCGCAAGCGGCCAGACCCATCGCTCCAGCGCCCCGAGGAAACAGCGGAAATGAGAAGACCACAGCAATCCAGGACGTCCTGGCGGCGCGCCGTCATTTTGATGGTCGTGCTGACCCTGCTGGCTCTGTTCGCGATCGTTGGCCTCACGGCCGTCCTGTATGCGCAGAACAGCGCCAAAGCGTCCATGAACTTCGCCTATGCCTGGCAACTGGGCTTCCAGGGTAAAGTCAGCGGCGGCGTGGGCGGAGTCGGCGGCGTGGGTGGTGTCGGCGGTGTGGGTGGTGTCGGCGGCGCTGTCGGTGTGGGCGGCGGCGTGGGCGGTGGTGTCGGCGGCGGCGTGGGCGGAGTCTATGTCCCACCCGACGTTCCCCCCATGGATTTGTTCCGCTGGGGCTTCGGACAAATTATCTACGACGTCGATGACACGACCGGCGCCCTGTCGGCGATTCGCGGCCACAGCCTGGCGCGGACGATGTACGGCTTCAACGATGGCAGCCTCAATACCCAGCCGTTCAACGGCATGGGACGCATCAGTTCGCCTTACAACGGCGGCCCCTACGGCGGTATGGACGACCGCAATCTGATCAACTACAAGTATTTCCCCGGCGTGCCGCTGCGCGATCCCGAACGGGTCGGCATGCGATCCGACGGAGTTGACATGAGCGGCAACCCAGTGCCGGCTTACCAGAGCGCACGCGGCGAGTTTGTCGGCGGGGCCAATCCCCCCGTCACCTATCCCAACCTCGACAACCTCGCCCTGGCCGCATCGCGCGCCGACGGCACCAACCTGATTCCGTCGCTGCATCGTCCCTGGCTGTTCAACCCGAACCATGCGCTTAATGACCCGGCCAATCCAAACTGGTGGCAGAACAACCCCGAGGGGCGCTACCGGACACTGCGCCCGCGGCCCGTTGACAACCTGGTGACGTATGCCGATGGCCGGACCGGGTTCCCCTATCCGGCGGACGCGACCGGCGACGTCAAGAATCGGCTCGGCTACCCCGGCGGCAACGACAGCATCTGGATCGACATGGGCTTTCCGGAACGGCGCGCCGCCGACGGCCGGCGCTACAAGCCGCTGTTCGCCTGGTACGTTCAGGACCTCGACGGGCGGGTCAACCTCAACACCTCCGGCAACCTGATGGGAGGGATTAATCCCAACGAGACGCACGTCTCCAACCAGGGCTGGGGCAAGTGGGAGATCAACCTGGCGCGTGTTCTCAACGCGCAAACGGCCCCCAATGAGTGGGTGAACCTGTTTGTCGGCAATCCCAACGTGCCATCCATCCCCGGGCGCTATGGCAGTCCGAACCTGAAGAACCCCGATCGTGTGCCCTCGTTCACGACCTCGTCTTCCGGCGGCGGCAACAAAACGCGCCACTTTGCCCAGGTCGATTACCGAGCGAGCGATGAAACCAGCGGCTACGGGCCGACGGGGCGGATTCAACTCAACCCGGCCTTCCCGTTTCCCGTCTTTCCGCCCGGCTACGACAGCGGCTCGATCGCGGCCCAGACGGCGCACGCCCGGCTCTTCAACTACTTCCGCCCCGACTATTCGGGGCCGATGGGACAGTATCCGTACACCAACGACACGCTCTTGCCGATCACGGACATCAAGAAAACGATCGTCAACGGCTTCACCGGCAACGATGCGACGAGTGCCAACATCGTGCAGTTGTGTCCCAAAAATTTCGGTCTCGATCCGGCGGGCCTGCGCCGCCGCAACCTCGTCACGCTGCTGAGCATGGACGTCAGCCGCCTCGGTATTGCACCCTGGCTCTCCGGCCGCACCGATCCGAACTACGTCTCACCCGCCAATCCCGAACTGCCCCCCTTCGGTCCCGCTCTGGGTTCGATCCTCACGGACAACAACGGAAAGAACGTGCCGCGAAACGACCTCCAGGCAGTTCTCGAGAAAGTCGATCTCGATCAGCCGCTGCGCCGCTATCCGCACCAGGATAGCGCCCTGCTCAATATCTTGCCCAACGGCTACAACGGCCGCTTTGACTGGGACCCGGCCACCAAGCCCGGCATCCAGCAAGCCTTTCTCGACGCCCAGGGCGATAGGCAGAACATGGCCGCGCAGATCTTCATCCGGCTGTTGGTTGCCACTGGCACACCCGGCCCCGCGGACCTGACGCAGCCGGGGGACAACGAGTTGGTCCCTCTGCGCTGGCTGGCCCAGCTCGCGGCCAACATCGTTGATTTCATCGACGAGGATGAGATCAGCACGCCCTTCAACTTCTACCCGGTCGCTTTCCAGTATTTCGCGAACCGGGGACCCAATCCCCAGGAACAGACGAAATTGACCCTCAGCGCCGTCAGCGGCACCAACGCGAATGGCGATCGCTTGCCGCGCTACTGGGTCTTCGGTACTGAACTGCCGCCGGTCCTTCTCAACGAAGTTCTGACGCAGTATGAACTGCCGACCGACGATAAGAACAAACTGATGTCAGGCCAGTTCTTCGTCAAGGTGTGGGCCGAGTTGCACAATCCGTTCCCTTCGTCCCTGACGGGGCAGGCGCAGACAGAGGTGCAGCAACAGGACACGAAGGGCATGGTCCTGCATGTCCCCAAGGGAGATCAGGGGACGAACTGGTACAGCGCTTACCAGCTGGTCCTCGCCAACTCCAACGCGAACGGATCGCTGTTGCCGCGAAACCCCAACGACAACGTCCTCGGCGTCGCCGATCAGGTTCGAGCCACCGCGCTCTTTGACAAGCCCACGGTGCCGACGGTGGACGCCAAAGCGACGCCGGCAATGGCCGTCAGCCCCCAGCAGGGTAGCGGCTTTTTCATCGCCGGTCCGCTGGGCAACACCGGAAATGCGGCTCGCCCCGGGTCGATCACAACCAGCGGCGGCCGGGTCCCCGGCGACGTCCCCTGGTTCCAGACCAACAGCATGAGTTGGGCGGTCAACTACACCCAGGGCAGCGACTCCTGGGACCTTGACGATAGGACCAAGGGCGTGACGGTGCTGCTGCGCCGGCTGGCCAATCCACACATGCCCTGGAATGATGATCCGACGAGTGGGCAGACCTACAATCCGTATCTGACGATGGACTACATCGAGCAGGTGCCGCTCAACAACATCACCTCACCGACGCAGGACAAGAACCCCGCTGTCGCAGTAGGCAAGAAGCAGCCCTACGCTGCCGAGCGGTCCAACCAGATCGCCAACCAGTCTCACGCCACCGACACCCTGAACCAGCACACACTTGGCCAGGCCAATAACCCCAATGGCAACCGCGACTGGCTGGTTCACATGGATCGCCAGTTGATCAGTCCCTACGAGCTGCTCAACGTGTCCGGCTTCCGCCAGCACATGCTGACGCAGAAGTTCGTCACCAACAACGTGGCCCACTCGCAGCGGGTGCCGTGGTTCGACGAGGACCTGCAAGGGGGAATGGTGGCGCAGTCGCATCGTCTGTATCGCATGTTCGCCTTCGTGGAGACATCCGACCAGGCGGCGGGCATGTCGCTCAGAGGTCGGCGGCCCGGCCTGATTAACCTGAACACGATCTGGGACTACGAAGTGTTCGCCGCCCTGTGCGACACCAGCGTGTCGAACTCGTTCACGGACGCTGACGTGGTCCAGGCCTGGCGAGCGCTGATCGCCCGGCGCAATCCCGATCTGGTTCTCAATTCCGACGCCACCATGGGGGACTATTCCCTTGCCGCCGGCAGCACCGGCCTGACGGTCGAGGGCCGGCCGATTCTCGATGCGGGCGCCGGCTTCATCCCGGCGGGTGCAAACGATCCCGTGGCGGGGAACGGCCGCGGTTTGGGCGACACCATCTTTCAGCTACAGGCCCCCGGCAACGGGATGAATACGCGGCGGCTGTTCCAGTCGGGCGCTTCTCATCCGTATCAGCAGAACGAATTGCTGACCAAGATTGGCACGAACATCACGACGCGGAGCAACACGTTCGCGATCTGGCTGACGACCGGTTTCTTCGAGGTAGTGGACAACGCGGCGGGCCAGCCGGTCCTGGGTGAAGAGATTGGCCGGACCGATGGCCGCGAGATCCGCTATCGCTTCTTCGCGGTGGTCGATCGGACGCAACTGGTCGCTGCTCCCGGGATGACGTCGAGCGTGGCGGGGACGTCGGTAACGGCAACGGCCCAGCCGCAATGGGTGAGTGTCATTCCGACGGGCCAGAGTGCGAAGCAGTCGTTTGGAGGCCTGAGCGGCTGGACCACCTACAACGGCAACGCCACCAAGATCCCCTGGCAGATCGTGCCAGGGACCGTCCTGATCGTCAACCGGGGCCAGCCGGACGAGGAGGGGCTTACGGTGACCGGGATCGATACGAGTAATCCGAACAACCTGCGTTTCCAGGCGGTGTACCGACGCGATCATCCCAACGGCATTGGCGTCACCATGCCTGGCAATCCAGGGCCGCAACCGAACTGGGACCCGAACACTCCGCTCGAGAACCTGGTTGTGCCGTACTGGGAGTATTTGGGGCAGGGCTGAGTCGAACTATTCCGCCGGCACGAAAGCGGATCACGATCGCCGCCGCCCGGCTTGTCCGGGCGGAGCGCTGTTTGGCAACCAGAGAGTGGCGACGATGCCCTCGCCGCCGCCCGGCTTGTCCGGGCGGAGCGCTGTTTGGCAACCAGAGAGTGGCGACGATGCCCTCGCCGCCGCCCGGCTTGTCCGGGCGGAGCGCTGTTTGGCAACCAGAGAGCGGCGACGATGCCCT
>JBBSDR010000312.1:0-7130 GCA_038240465.1 Gemmatales bacterium | reverse complement strand
GGCTTTACGAAAACTGCTTCGGCAAACGACGCTTTTTAAGGCTGTTCAACTCTCGCCGGGAATTGCTCCCTCCCTGGCAGATGTAGTCGATGGCATTAACCCGCCGATGCGTCAACGGATCGAGGAGGGTCGCTTCTGGGCCGGAACCGAGGATGCCGTGAAAGATCGTCCAGAAGCTGTTCGTTGTCAACAGATCGCGATCGCGGACATTCTTCAGCGCAGCCTCGATGCGATGACTCAGGCTGCTATTGACCGCTGCGGCCGCCCTGGGCGCCGGCATGGGAAGACCGATTCGCTCGACCGTTGGCTCGCCCCTGTCTTCCTCGACATGCGGCGAACATCCCGCGGCGGCCAGCGCCAGGAGGTAGGCGAGATGGACAGCACGACTCTCAGACATGGATAGGCTCTCCTTGCGTAGAAATAACGCGATAGGGACGAGAGAACGACACCAGACGCGAACGCAATGACGCCAGCTTGCGCCATTCCTCTGGCGTCAGGTAGCTGAGGCAGACGATCATCAGCAGGGGACCGAAGAGCGGCTGACGATAGATGACCACGGAGCCGATCCAGCCGGCAACGGCACCCAGAAGCAGCACGGGACGCAAGCAACGACGCCAGGCAAAGACCGGGAACGTCAGCTGCCAGGCCAGCGCGACATACTGAAGAAGGCTCAACACGAACAGGTAAGTCGAAGCATGGGCCGCCCGGAGGCGCAGCTTCTCGGGCGTCAGCTCGAAGGGCGGGTTCAACGGATACCAGTAGGCCACGCCGGACCACCAGTCGCCGAACTGGAGCTTGTGCAGACCGCTGACCAGAACCACGATGGCGAAGTGGATCTGTACGAGCCGCAAGGTCAGGTTGGCCGCGATGCTGGGTCGGTACAGCCGGGGACCGAAAAGACGTTCGGAGAACGAAAGCGGCTGGCTCCACTGGCCGAGCAGGAGATGGCCGAGCATCAGGTACAGGGCGAGGATGTTGAGCAAGTAATCCGCCTCGAAGGTCGCGGCGGGACTCGCCAGGAATGAGGCCACGATCAGCCAGGCCAGCACGGAGGTAATGCGCGTGTAGACTCCGAGCGTGAACAGGAGAAGGACAGCGAGACTGCTCCAGTAGAAGGCATGAAGCGTTGCGCTTGATCCGCACAGGTAGAGGAGCGACCAGCTCAGCGGCGCCGGTGATCCGGCATCAAGGGCGATCGTCTCGTGATGCGCCCGGAAGTCGAACCAGCCGGCCGGCCCGAACAGGGCGTCAACGTGCCCGGCGAACGGCAACAGCCAGCCGAGAAAGAGCAGGCCGCTCAGCACGCGCAGGATCCTCAGCCCGGCAGGATCAGCAGGCGTCAGCCAGAACGAAGCCCAACCCCGAAACAGGCCGGCTTGTGGAACAGAGGCAGGACGAGTAGTCACTTTTTGATCTCCCCAAAATCGGCAATGAGTTCCTGAAAGACATCGGTCGGCGGCTCCGGCACAAGCAGGATCGCGGGCGCGAGCGGCTCGCGCGTATGGCGGACCAGCTCCACCGAGGCGGCTCCGTAAGTCCGACACAGGTGCCGACCATACGATCGCGCCAGGATCAGCGACCCGATTGAGGGGCGATAGACGTTCCGGTCGCGCGCCACCAGATGCTCAGGTACGCTTCGCAGCGTCAGCGTCTGGTCGGGATTTAGGTCCCAGATGTCAACGGTCTGGGGCGCCTGGTTCGGTGCGGGGATGGACTCGCTGCCACGAGGCTGCACGGGCTGATCGTCGGCCAGTTGCTGGGCGAGGAGCGACTGGCGGTGGCGCACCCAGGGATTGGCTCGCGGGTCGGGAAAGCGAAGCGTTTGCGTCACCTGTCCGGAATCGTCCTTGAGTCGCGCCTCGAAAAAAACGTCCGGTTGACCGGGACGATTGCCCAGGAAATGATAGTTATGCGTGAGTTTCAGCGGCGCGAGGTAACGATTCGTGACAGTCGTGCCGGCGGCGAGGGTAAACGGTGGCCCGATGGCGGGACTGGGGCCGTCAGGTGTGGGCCACGGTCCACTCGGAGCGCTGAGAACGAGCAGCACAATGGCCAACAGGTGCAAGGCGATGGCTGTTCCAAAGAGGCACGCCAGCCAGCGCGGTAGAGGTCGAGAGGGAGCGGATGGCGATTCGCTCATGAATGTCTCCTGCCTGGTGAGGGATTCCGAAGACGTCCGGCGACGCACGTCCGATACCGAAACAGCCGATCGAGGAGATGAGTCGAGAAGCTTCGAGCAGGCGGATGCTCGCCCATCCGCGCCAGGTTGTTCAGGTTGTCCATCTTTCGGCTGAGGCGGTTTCTGAGTTGTGAGGATGGAACGGTGGCATAGCGCACGGAAATCGAATTCAGGTCGCGCGCGAACCTTCTTCCACTCCGCGCTAGCGTGTCGGGCTGGTCCTGATCCGCACATCCCTGTGCCGCTTGGATCCACCGGGAAACCCTGTCGGGATATTTCCGAAGTCACGGGATGAAGCTCTCGTCCGTGAGCGAGAGTGCTCGGTATTTCTCGAGAATTTTCGCCTGGAAGCGTCGGCCTCACAACTGAGGCCGGCCTTCGCGATTTATCGATTTCAGGCTCGGCACATAATCTGCGTACCCACCATTCAGGACAGCGGCGATCTGCCACATCCCAACCCTCCGCTCTCCACCTGGGAGTGGCTCGCAGTCTCCGAGGAGGTATGTCATGCTGGCCGAAGTGGACCTGGAAGAATATCGGCACGAGATCCGCGCAACTGTGTGTTCCCGCTGTGTGGAGCGGCCAGAGGGCGGCCCACCGTGTACATCCCTGGGCAAGCAGTGCGGCGTTGAACTGCATCTGCCCCAGCTCATCGACTCGATCCGGGAAACGCACAGTCCCCTGATCGAGCCGTACCTCGACCACAATCGGTGCAAGATCTGTCAGGGGTGCCTGCATCTGCACAGCAGCATCTGCCCGTGTCCGATGGACTACCTGGCCGTACTGCTCGTGGAAGCGGTGGAGATGGTGGACGAAAGACGCAATGAGCGCAAACTGACATCCGCAGTCAATCCGAACTAATGGGGTGTCCCATGGAACGTCGCAACTTTCTGTTTTCCCTGTGTGCGGTCGGCGGAACCGCCGTTACGCTGACGGCCGCACCGGCCACGGCGCCGAAGCCACGCCTCGGACGCTGCAAGATCGTCAACTCGACGAATCGGACGATCTATCTGAAGATCGTCGGCGCCATTCCGGGCCTCGACTCGCATTCCGCGAGAGGCGGCATCCTCTTCCCGGAGGAGGAGTATTTCGACAACCTTGGCGAGGGCAAGCGCGTCGTGATCGCCTGGGACCACACCGGGGAGAAGGTCGTGACGATGAAGGAAGTGAGCGTCCTCACGCCATGCCGGATCGAGGTCTTCGAGGGTGATGCGGTCGTCTCGTATGAGTTGTGGGACGAAGGGACGTTGCAGGCCAATAGCTCGGTCACTCGTCCGTGGCGCGGGGTATGCACCGGGCTTCGATCAGGAGGGCAACCCATTTGGCGATGTCCTTCCGGTTCGATAAGCTTGTCGCCAGCCGCAACTGCGTGTCCCACGAGCTGACGCCAGAGGAGCGCCTGACTCTGACCGCGCTGGTTCTCCAGGGACAGGCGTGATTGCGGACGTTGTGGAAAGGCGAATACGCATGACCACACAACCGAGCAATTCGGGCAATCAGGAGGAGGTGTGGCGGTGATGAATCTGACTAACGAACCGATCGGCCCCACGGAGGTGCGGCGGCTGGCCTTGCTCGTCTTGCAATCGGCCCGTTTCCCGTTCCTGGCCACGGTTGATGGCAACCAACCGCGGCTCCGACCCGTTTCACCACTGCGTTCGGACGGCTTCACCATCTACATCGCCAGCCTGCGCCGCTACGGCAAAACCAGTGAGATCGCCGCTAATTCATGCGTCGAGCTAGGCTATCTCGATGCGCATCACAACCAGGTTCGGATCGCCGGTGTCGCCGAGGTCGTGACCGACCAGAGGCTTCTGCAAGAAATCTGGGACGCCAACTCTCTGCTCCGTCAGTATCTCGGTAGCCCAGACAACCCGGAGTTTATTCTCTACCGTATTCGTCCTTCTCGTGTCCGTTACATGCGTGAGTGGACCCTCGACTATCACGAAGTCCCGCTCGAAGCAGCCGACGGACCCGTTAAGGCAACGAATGGTTGTCGCGATCAACAACACGGGTAAGTGGCCGGGTACGGCGTTCAAGATCAACTTGAAGGACAGGTTTCTGATGAAGCAGAGTAGCAAGAACGCTCCGTGTACCGTCTGCCACGGCGCACCGAGCGTTCTTGCCACGTTGCCCCATCAGACGGTACACGAATTGCGCCCGCCACGCTACCGTATGGATTAGCCTGTGTTGCGCACAATGTGGCGAAAGTTGGGCGTTTTTGAGCCTTTTCCTCGGAAAAACAAGGGTATTTCTGTAGTGGAAATCCGTAACCCATTAAAGTTAAACAAGTTGCGTCAAAAAAAGCTCTATTTCCACCTTTCTGTGTCCGCGAAAAACTCCGCGTTTTCGCACCTGCTGCGCAACATAGGTTAGCGGGCGTTGACGACCACCTCCGGTCCGGCGAACTCCTGAATGCGCTTGAAGACCTCTTCGCGATCCACGCGCACCTCAGGTGGCGCCGTGATGCCGATGCGGATCTGGTTGCCCTTCACAGCCACGATAGTCACGCGGATGGAGCCATTGATGACGATCTCTTCGCCGATCTTGCGAGATAGTACCAGCATGGTGTTCCCCTCCATGAGAAGGCGATTGGTGTTGGAGGAACAGGTAGCAAGTGCCGTGCCACTGGTCTGGGTGAGCCAATCGCGCGAAGCTGGGAAAGAGAGAGCGCCTGGGCACATACTTCCCTGTGCGGTTCCGGCATGTCGGAGAGTTCATCCGCACAGACCTCGATCACCCTGTGACACGATCGTTGAGAGAAAACGAGCCTTTCTTCGTCTGAGAGCTTGAGAATTAATTCCCCGTTCGTCGCCATAAGTCCTGATTTTTCAACGAATCGCTCGCCGGATTCGGGGATTATTTCTGAAGCTCTGACTCCACCTTGGTCCTCAAAATGCGAGCCACCTTTGCAACCTCTGTCGCGATTGGCGCAAGGATTGCAAATTGGACGTTACTGTCCTGATTATGAAGAGTGTGAGTTGACAGCCGGGAGAAAGCGATGTGCACGGCATGTGGCTCGGTCAATGGGCAGACCCTGATTCCTGAACTATTGCGGACGGCCCCGCAGGCGCGAGTGGTGCTGGATCGCTATGGCTTACGCGGCTGCGGCGGAGAGCAGGGACCGGTGGAGACGCTGGACTTCTTCGCCCGCGCTCATGACGTACCGTTGACGCGACTGCTGGAAGAGTTGCGCCAGGTTCCGGATAGCCCCGTTGCGCCCACCGTGCCGGAAGCGGCCGACAGCATCTATCGTCCCTTCTTCAAGGCCGGCATCGTCCTGGCCCTGACCGCCGGTGCGGTGTGGGGAGCGTATCTGCTGTTGCGGATCGGCTTCACCGGATCGTTTCATGCGGCAGGACTGCACGAGGTCAACGCTCATGGCCATGCGCAGATTTTCGGCTGGGTTGGCCTGTTCGTCATGGGGTTCGCCTATCAGGCATTTCCGCGCTTCAAGCACACATCTCTGGCGCATCCGCGGATCGCTTTCCTGACGCTGGGCTTGATGCTGGCCGGTATCGTCACTCGTTCCATTTGCGAACCGCTTGCCGCTCAAGTCACATGGTTCGGCCCGCTTGCCATCGCGGCCGCAGTGCTGGAAGTCGTCGCCGGCATCCTGTTCGCCTGGGTGATCGTCGCCACCTGGCGGCGCTCGGGCAAGGGACTCGCCAGCTACGAGTGGTACGTCCTCTGCGCCCTGGGCTGGTTCGTTCTCCAGGCGATCTACGAGGCGGTCTACCTGGCCGCCACGCTGGCCGTGACCGATCAAGAACAACTCCTGTCGCTGGTCGCTTCCTGGCAGGGCGCCCTGCGCGAGATGCAGATTCATGGCTTCGCTCTGCTGATGATCCTCGGCGTCAGCCAGCGGATCCTGCACAACTTTTACGGTCTGCCGGCTCCATCCGCGCGACGGAGCCGTAACGCCCTGATCTGTCTCAACGTCGCCGTCGCCGGTGAGGTTCTGGGACTGGTGCTGATGCGTGCCAGCGAGCATGGCTGGGCGAGCGTATGGTACGCCTCTGTCCTGCTGCTGGCCGGCTCGGTCGTGTCGCTGTTGTGGAACTGGCGCGTCTTTGGCCGAGTTGAAGAACCGGATCGCAGTCTGAAGTTCCTGCGGGCCGGTTACACCTGGCTGCTGATCTCGCTCTGCATGCTGGTGCTGCTGCCGGTCTATCAGTTTGTGTTGCTGCCGTGGCTGGCGCCGGACAGTGCCGCGGCGACGCTCGGTTTCTCGCACGCTTACTACGGGGCGATCCGGCATGCGATCACCGTTGGCTTCATCAGCCTGATGATCGTCGGCGTGGCCGCCAAGGTGGTGCCGACGCTCAACGGCATCGACGTGCATGGTCTATCGAGTTTGTGGCTGCCCTTCGTGCTGCTCAATACCGGCTGCGCGTTGCGCGTGACGGCTCAGACCGCGACCGACCTGTCGCCGGGGGCGTTCCCCGTTGCCGGCGTCAGCGGTGTGTTGGAGGTGCTTGGGCTGACGCTGTGGGGCATTCATCTCTGGCGAATCATGAATGGCCGGCTCCGCGCTCGGCCGCGCAAGTCGGGAGTTGCGGTTCCCTATGTACCCGGCTCATCGATCGAGGCGCATCATCGTGTCGGCGACGTGCTGGATCATCATCCCGAACTGCTGGAGACGTTCCTTTCGCTCGGATTCCGCTCTCTGAGCAATCCGTTGCTGCGGCGGACGGTTGCCAACTGGGTGACCCTCGCGCAGGCGTGCCGCTGGGCGGGAGTCGATCGTGACCAGGCGCTGAAGTCTCTGAACCGGGCAGCGGGAACAGAGCACAGGCGCACGCTGTCGTTACCGATGGTCTCGTCGTTCCTTCTGGCGATGCTCCTCGGAGGACTGCGGCCAGGCAGCGCCAGAGCCGACGACCTCGAACGCGAACCGATCCGCTACAGCTCCACGGACCCCAGTAACGTCATCTCGCGGCTGGAACAGAAG
>JBBSDR010000311.1:0-7143 GCA_038240465.1 Gemmatales bacterium | reverse complement strand
TGCGCCGCGCCGCCCACGCGATCAGAAGCGCCATCGCGAGGGGGGTGACGATTCCTCCCGCGACGAACAGCCAGCGCGATGGGAAATACTGCCACAGCGCGAAGGTGCCGAGATAGAGCGGGATCAAGGCGAGACTGACGGACCAATTCTTCATCGCGGCTATCTCGTTTCCGTGAATCGAAGGACCTTTTCAGCGGCCGGCTTCCGCGAGAGTGCTGAACCGATTTGCTCCTTGCATCTGTGCATCCTACGCCGGCATCAATTGACACGCAAGCACTCTGCAAACCGTTTGGGACCTGTTTCCTCGGAAGAGGAACTAACCCCAGGACGAGAACCAGTGCGTGGGGGCCAACTCGGCTGCTGACAGCAACCAGGGCGAGTGATCCGGCCCCCTCACCAAGTTCGCGGCCGCGCCAAGGGCTGTTCTCACGATTTGCGCGGTGACGTCCTCGGAAGGGCCTTGCCAGCGCAGACAGGTGTCACCCTCCGCAGTCGCGAACGAGGCACATCGCAACGGGGCAACCGCTGAGGATGCCGGCAGAGGCGGACCCGAGACAAACAGGCTGCCGCAGGCGGGAAAGTCGCCGAAATGCCAGGCGGAGGTTGACTCATCCCAGGGACCGTTCCAGCAGAATCGGTCGCGAAAGATCAGACGACTCTGACGCCGGATCGAAAGGTCCTGGATCAGCGTCTCGAAGCGGAACTGTTCCGAGGCGGCGGCTCGCGCGTATCGTCCCGCAAACCACACGTCTCCCCAAATGAGATTGGCGCCGTCCTCCAGGTCGATCTCCGCGAACTGATAGAAACGGCTGCCCTGATAGGGGATCAGCGGTCCCGGCAAGATTACCAGCACGGCGCCGGAGCGGACCACGATACGCCACTGCTGTGTGGCAAACCGGCCAAGACTGGGATGCACGCGCGTCGCGGATTGACTGGTGACGAAGGTTCGGGTTCCAGGCCCCGCCTCCAGTTGAACGAGATGAGCATCGCCCTCGAAGAGGCCGGCTGTCGGGTTGAGCAGATAGAGCAAGGCTGGCCGATCGGCACCAAACTGAAACGGCGGCAGCACACGCACGGGGACCTGCTGATAGGCGCGGGTCAGTCGCGTGCCGCCGGGCGTGGCGCTCAGTTCGAGGCGCACGCCGCCGACGCGGCCGGCCTCCGGGCTTTCGCCTCGTGTGAAAGGACTCACGAAATCCGCGGACGTGATGCGAGCCGGCCAGTCACCCATTGCAGCATCTCCCCAACGCCCGCGCCGGTCTTGAGGCTCAGCAACTGAAAGGGCCGCTCGCCGCGCATCTTCAGCGAATCGCGGCGCATGACGTCGAGGTCCGCGCCCACATAGGGAGCCAGATCGATCTTGTTGATGACCAGCAAATCGCTGCGACAGATGCCGGGGCCGCCCTTGCGCGGGATCTTGTCTCCCTCGGCCACGTCGATGACATAGATGGTGCAGTCGGCCAGTTCCGGCGAGAAGGTTGCCGCCAGGTTGTCGCCGCCCGATTCGACGATCACTACCTCAAGGGCCGGGAACTGTTTCTCCAGTTCGTTGATGGCGGCAAGGTTGACGCTGGCGTCCTCGCGGATGGCGCTGTGGGGACAGCCGCCGGTCTCGACGCCGACGATGCGCTCCAGCGGCAAAACCTCGCGCCGGGCCAGGAACTCGGCGTCCTCGCGCGTGTAGATGTCGTTGGTGATGACGGCCAGGTTGATGCTCGGCCAGAACTCGCGACAGAGACGTTCGACGAGAGCCGTCTTGCCCGAGCCGACTGGCCCGCCGACCCCGAGCGTGAAGACACGCCGCTTTGGCCCGCTATAGGTCGCGCCGCCGCCGTGATTATGGTCGTGGCTGTGGTCGCCGTGGCAGAACGGGCCGAAGAGAAGCCGCCGGCGGCGTTCAGGAGCGGAAAAGTCGGGTATAGAGTCGAGACTGTGCATCACAGAGGACCTCGTAGGCTGGGCAGAAACTGCCGGCGGAATCCAGGTCGCAATCGGCAAACTGCTGGGCCAGTTCATTCAGTTCGGGATGCAACCGGGCGCAGAGTTGCTGGCCGTGGGTGTGTCCGATCGGAATGGCCCTGACGCCGGCGCCGATGACTCCCAGGGCGGCCTGATGCAGGTAAACGCGCATGGCATCTTGCGGAGAGGCTTCAGCCATCGCGGCCAGTGTAGCGAAGACGACGGCGTGGTGCCACTCGCGCGGCGGCGGCCACGCGCGAAGCGAGGCAATCCCCTGTGCCGCCCAAGGCCAGACCGACGCCAGCGCCAGCAGTTGCTCGCCCATGTCGCGGCTGGCGTGGCGCAGCGTCGGCGGAGTGAGGCTGGCTCGCAGCAAATCGTTTGCTCGAAGGACAGTCGGCCAATCCTCTTGCAGGGCAGCCCGGCAGACAGAAGCGACGATAACGCCTTCGGCGGGAACGAGGACGTGCCGGAGCCAGGAGCGCGTCCAGCGTTCGAGTCCAGGCGGATCGCGGACGAGGCCGCGATCAATGGCAGCCTCCAGCCCCCAGGAGTGACAGTAGCCGCCGATGGGTAATGCGGAGTCGCCGAGTTGCAGGAGAGACAGGTTCATTCGGTGTCCGGACTTCCCGGAATGGGAGTCGTTGCGATCTTCCAGACTTCCCTGTACTTCTCTTGCACGAAGGGATGAAGTTGTGAGGCAAAGTCTTCGGCAAGTCTGAGAGTTTCGATGGTCCACTGCACGTCGGCCAGGTCGTGAAGTCGCTTGGGGTGCGCCATCCCCGAAGCGAGCTTCAACTCGATCAGCCGAGGCAACGAGATGAAACGCATTCCTTCGATCACGACTTCTGCTCCGACGGGATCAGGAAACGAGACAGGTTGGGGAGGAGTGGTCCCGGGCGTATCCCCGGCAAGGAAGAAATTGATGCGAACTCCAGAATCCGCATCGTGAACGTGATGGCACTCGAAACAGGATGAAACGAGGCCAAGGTCCTCGCTACGGTGAAGGATTTTCTCCAACCCTTCACGCCTGACCAGAATGTCAATCTCTTCGCTGAAGCGTCGAACCCCGTGAAAGAAGAGTGCCATCTCGCCAAGGATGACGTAAGGGATGCCAAACGGTTCCAGCAAGTGGGTGATCCGTTCCATCGCTTTGTGAACGGAGTTTTCCCTCTCGAAGTGCAAGCTCCCTTCCAGGAACGCCCATCGAAGATTGGCATTCAGACGATCGGTGTAAGTAACCACTTCTCACCTCATTGCACAATTACATCCCAGCAAGGGCGATGCGTCAATGAGGCGATCAGAAGAGGAAATAGCGCTGTGCCATCGGCAACACCTTCGCCGGATCGCAGGTGAGCAGTTCACCGTCGGCCCAGACACGATAGGTGTCGGGATCGACGCGAATCTCGGGTGTCGCGTCGTTGAGTGGCAAGTCCTTCTTGCCAATCGCCCGGCAGCGTTCGACCGCGATCACAGGCCGCTGCAACCCATACCGCTGCACAATGCCGGCTTCCAGAGACGCTTTCGAGACGAACGTCAGACTGGAGAGCGTCGCGGCCCGACCGAAACTCGCGAACATGGGCCGCATGAACACCGGCTGCGGCGTTGGAATGCTGGCGTTGGCGTCGCCCATCTGCGCACACGCGATCATGCCGCCCTTGAGGACCATCTCCGGCTTGACGCCGAAAAAGGCCGGCTTCCACAACACCAGATCGGCGAACTTGCCCGGCTCGATGCTGCCGACGTGCGTGCCGATGCCATGCGTCAGCGCGGGACAGATCGTGTACTTGGCGACATAGCGCTTCGCCCGGAAGTTATCGTTGCGGCCGCTATCCTGCGGCAGTGGCCCGAACTGCACTTTCATCTTGTGGGCTGTCTGCCAGGTGCGAATGATGACCTCGCCGATTCGGCCCATCGCCTGCGAATCGGAGCTGAGCATACTGAGGACGCCGCGATCGTGGAGGATGTCCTCCGCCGCGATTGTCTCGGGCCGAATCCGGCTCTCGGCAAAGGCCACATCCTCCGGCACCGAACGCGACAGATGATGACAGACCATCAGCATGTCGAGATGCTCGTCGATGGTGTTGACCGTGAAGGGCCGCGTTGGATTGGTCGATGACGGCAGGACGTTCGGCAGAGCGGCAATGCGGATGATGTCGGGAGCGTGACCGCCGCCGGCCCCTTCGGTGTGATAGGTGTGAATTGTCCGGCCGTCGATGGCCGCGATTGTGTCCTCGACGAAACCGGATTCGTTGAGCGTATCGGTGTGAATCGCCACCTGAATGTCGAAGCGATCCGCCACTTCCAGACAAGCGCGAATGGCAGCCGGCGTCGTACCCCAGTCCTCGTGCAACTTCAGTCCGCAAGCGCCGGCCCGAACCTGCTCCTCGAGCGCGCCCGGCAAACTGCTGTTGCCCTTGCCGAGGAAGCCGAGGTTGATCGGAAACCCCTCCGCCGCTTGCAGCATGCGCTCCATGTACCAGGCGCCGGGTGTGCAGGTCGTGGCGTTGGTGCCGGTCGCGGGACCGGTGCCGCCGCCGATGAGCGTCGTCAGTCCCGCCGCGATGGCTGTCTCGATCAACTGGGCGCAGATGAAGTGAACGTGGGTGTCGATGCCGCCGGCCGTGAGGATCAGGTTCTCGCCGGCGATCACTTCCGTCCCGGGGCCGATAACCAGTCGCGGATCGACGCCGGGCTGGATGAGAGGATTGCCGGCCTTGCCGACAGCGACGATGCGCCCCGCCTTGACGCCGACGTCGCCCTTGACGATGCCCCAGTGATCGAGGACGACGGCGTTGGTGATGACGAGATCGAGTTGGTCGAGCGATCCGGGAAGTGGCGATTGTCCCTGGCTGTCGCGGATGACCTTGCCGCCGCCGAACTGCACTTCCTCGCCGTGAACGGTGAAGTCCTTCTCGATCTCGATGATGAGTTCCGTGTCGGCCAGGCGGATACGGTCGCCCGTCGTGGGACCATAATGGCCGGCGTAGGAAGGACGCGATAGTTGCAGGCTCATGGTGTGGCTCCCGAGTCTCCAAACCCTTCCTTGCGAACTCGCTCCAGAGCTTGCTGGCGAACGGCTGGATCGTCGAGCGCGCCCATGACGAGGCCGCTGCCGCCGTAGACCTGACGCGAACCGCTCAGAGCGACGAGGCGGATCGTCTTGATCTCGCCCGGCTCGAAGCGGACCGCCGTCCCCGCCGGCAAATCCAGTCGCATTCCGTAGGCCGCGGCGCGGTCGAAGACGAGCGCGCGGTTGACCTCGAAGAAGTGATAGTGCGAGCCGACCTGGACGGGCCGATCGCCCGTGTTGTTGATCGAGAGCGCGATCGTCGGCCGTCCCGCGTTCAGTTCGATCGGAGCGCCATCGAAGAAGTATTCGCCGGGGATCATGGTAGTTTCGGAGTCCTGTTCGCGGCTAGACGATGGGTTGATGAACAGTAATCAGCTTCGTGCCATCGGGGAACGTCGCCTCGACCTGGACCTCGGCGATCATCTCCGGAACGCCCTCCATGACGTCGCCGCGCGTCAGGACGCCCCGGCCGGCGCTCATCAGCTCGGCCACGCTCTTGCCGTCCCGGGCGCCTTCGAGCAAGAAGCTGGTGATGATCGCTACTGCCTCGGGATAGTTCAGCTTCAGACCGCGCGCTTGCCGGGCCTTCGCCAACTCGGCGGCGACATAAATCAGCAGCTTGTCGCGTTCCTGCGGCGTCAGGTGCATCGGGTATTCTCTTCCGGGTCGAAGCTGGCGAGATACTAAAGAATGCATCCGCCGGGGACAAGGTGCATCCGGCAAAATCCTCGCGCACGGCCAATCGCGACATATTTTTGAAGCAACCCCCTGCTCACTCATCAAGCTTCATCGTGTCGCGATTCGATCCTTGTTACAGGAAACCCCGCTGCCGAATGGGCATCGTGGCTCACTCTCTTTCGGCATGGATCGCGCTCGCCGCCTGAATCGAATGAAAGGACTTCTTCCCATGACGTCAGGACGCTGGATCGGAGTCGGCTTACTGCTGGCTGCGTGTACGGCAGGAGTACACGGGCAGACGGATATTCCCCGGCCAATCGCCCCCTCACCAACGGCTCCCGAAACACCTTCGGACCCGGCCCCTGCCGATAAATGGGGGCCGCCCCTCCCCGAGGACATCAAGCTTTTCGATGACACCGCTTTCGGGCAGTGCCTGAAGTGCAATCGCCTGCGAATCTACGGCTGGGCTGACTCCGGCTACACCTACTCGAGCAACGGTCACGATCCGCTGACCGTCCAGCCGCGTGAGAACCGCTTCGGCGACGAGTTCCTCGTCAATCAACTGGCCGTCGTGATCGAACGGCAACTGGATCCGGAGAAGCTGTCGTTCGGCTTCAACGCCACCTACTACGCCGGCGCCGATGCGTCCTTGCTCCAGCCCAAGGGGGGCATTGACGATCCGCCGAGCGATCCGCGCTTCAGCCACGACTTCCGCCAGCTTTATGTCTCGGCCCACTTGCCGGTCCTGACCGAGGGCGGCGTTGACGTGAAGGCCGGCCGCATGGGCACCATCATCGGCTACAACTCGGCCCTGGCGCCGTATCGCCCGTTGTACTCCAGCGACTACCAGTGGTTCTACAGCCAGGACGGCGCCTTTACCGGCGTTCTCGCCAACTGGCACGTCAACAAGCAGCTGGACGTCCTCAGCGGCGTCACTCTCGGGGCCAACACCTTCTACACCAAGCGCAGCGATTCGTCTTACTGCTACATCGGCCAGGTCAACTACTGGCTGACGGAGGAGAAGAAGACCTTGCTGAGTGCCTCGACCTACGTTGGCGAGAATGCGATTTTCGCCGCTCCCGGTCTGGCTGGCGATTATGACTACACGTTCGAGGTTCGCCTCCAGCACAACTGGAGCAAATATCTCGACCAGATCGTGCAGAGCGATTTTGGTTGGGACCGAAATACTCCCCGAGGCACGGCTGCCTTCTACGGCATCTACAACATCTTCAGCGCTCACCTGAGCTGCAAACTCGACCTCAACTTCCGGGCGGAATACTATCGCGATGAGAAGGGGACCCGAACCGGCTTCGACGCGCGCTACAACGAAACCACGCTGGGCTTCGACTACCATCCCTACAAGTTCATCCGCATTCGTCCTGAAGTCCGGGGCGACTTTGCCGATACGCGCGTCTTCGACAACGGCTCCAAGC
>JBBSDR010000310.1:0-7146 GCA_038240465.1 Gemmatales bacterium | reverse complement strand
GTTCCAGCGGCAGCGTCTGCAGCGCGGCGCTGACGGTGGCTGCATCAAGGGCCGTCCCCTCGCTTGGCACGAACCAGACCGGCTGGCGCGCGGCGGCCACGGATTCATGATGCCGGCGCCGCGTCTCGGCCCGGCGAGCGCTGAGAGCGCCGTTGCGGACGACGCGATAGAGCCAGGGCAGGACGGGGTCGGGCGGCGGCGACCGGGCGGCGAGCTTGACGAACGCCTCCTGCACAACGTCCTCGGGAGAGGCGCACCACTGGCGAGCGTACAGCACCAGGGCCGCCGCGTGTGCGTCGATCAGACGTCCGAGCTGGTTCGGTCCCATCACAGTGATAACGCCAGACGGGCGGGTTCATCCCGGCGACACCTTGGACCCCATGCGCCGCGCTGGTACAATACCTCCCAGGAGGCCTGCTGGACCAACACTCGGGATCGAAGGGTGACCCCACACGCAACCACACCTGGAACAACTGCTGACCTGGATCTCGCGCTGCCTCTCCCTGCCGCAGAGTCCCCAGCCGCGCTGGCTCCCAGTATCTGCGGCGGCAACGCTTACTTCAAGCGTTTCCGCATGGAGGCCCCTCTCGAGAATGCTGCCGAACCGCCACTGCCGCCCGGCTTCACCTGCGTTCCCTGGTCGCCGGTCCTGCTCGATGCCCATGCCGAAACGCTGTGCGCCAGTTTCCAGGGCGAGATCGATTCGCTCGTCTTTCCCAGCCTTGGCGACCTGGGAGGTTGCCGTGGCTTGATGGCCGGTATCCTCCTCAAAAGCAGCTTCGTACCGGAAGCGACCTGGCTTCTGGTGGACGCGGATGGGGCGTGTGGCAGTGTGCAGGGACTGCGCGAGCGCCGCGGCATCGGGGCGATCCAGAACCTTGGCATCGTGCCGCGCTATCGAGGCCGGGGCCTGGGTTCACTGCTGTTGCGGCAGGCGATGAGCGGTTTTCGCCGGGCCGGCCTGAACCGGGTCACTCTCGAAGTAACGGCCCAGAACGAGCGCGCCGAGCGGATCTATCGCCGTCTCGGTTTTCGCCGGATCAGGACGATCTACAAGGTCGTCAAACCCGTTCTCGTTTAGCGGGCAGTCCGCTAAGCCGCAAGCGGCAAGAAAGACGGAACAAGGAGCGAGGCAGGACGAATGCAACAGATTTTCCATCATACCTTCGCGAATGGATTCACTCTTGTCGCCGAGCGAATGGAGCATGTGCGCTCGGCGGCCTTCTCCTTCCTGGTGCCGGCCGGCTGCATCAACGATCCCCCCACTCAGCGCGGCATCGCCTCGGTCCTGTCCGAGTTGATGATGCGCGGGGCCGGCGAGCGCGGCAATCGCGAACTGAGCGACGCCCTCGACAACCTCGGCGTCGATCACAGCGAAGTGGTGGGCGGCATTCACCTGCGCTTCTGGGGCGCGACTCTGTCCCGGAACCTGGCCGGCGCACTCGAAATCTTCGCCGACGTCCTGTGCCGTCCCCATCTGCCCGAAAGCGAGATGGAAGCCGTCAAGTCGCTGGCGCTGCAAGACCTGCTCGGCCTGGAAGACGAACCGGCCCAGCAACTGTTCATCGAACTGCGCCAGCGCCACTATCCCGCGCCGCTCGGCCAGGACAGCCGCGGCACTGAGGAAGGCATCGAAAGCCTCGACGCCGGCATCGTTCGCGCTCACTACCAGAAGCTCTTTCGGCCCAATGGCATCATCCTGTCCGTGGCTGGGAACATCGAGTGGCGTACTCTGCTCGACCAGGTCGGCCGGCTGTTTGCCGACTGGAAGCCGGGCCAGGAAACCCCTCTGACTCTCGGCACGCCCCAGAAGGGCTACGCGCATCTGGAGAAGGAGACGGCCCAGACGCAGATCGGCATCGCCTACGAGTCGGTGCCGTTCGGCCATCCCGACTATTACAACGCGGTCGGAGCGGCCAACGTCCTCGATGGCGGCATGAGCGCCCGGCTGTTCACCGAGGTGCGCGAGAAGCATGGCCTGTGCTACTCGATCTCGGCCTCGTACCAGACGTTCAAGGACCGGGCCAGCATGCTGTGTTACGCCGGCACGACGACGCCGCGCGCCCAGGAAACCCTCGACCGCACGCTTCACGAACTGAAGCGCCTGGCGGACGGCGTCGAGCCGGACGAGGTCGAGCGGCTGCAGGTCGGGCTGAAGTCGTCGCTGATCAAGGCCGAGGAATCGACGACCTCGCGCGCCGGCACGCTGGCCTCCGACTGGTACTTCCTGGGCCGGGTGCGGCCTGTCGAGGAGATGCAGCAGGCCATCGACGGTTTGACGCCGCAAAGCATCGTCGAGTACGTCCGCCGCTGTCCCCCGAAGGACTTCACGATCGTCACCCTCGGCGCCGCGCCGCTGGAGATCAAGAATTGACCCCGCGACAGGAAAGCAGAAGCGAAGAATTTTAACCACGGAATACACGAAAGAGACGAAAAAAGAATAAGAGAGAATAAGAGAGAAGAAGGCAACATTCAAAAGGCCGGCGAGAATACTTCTCTGACTCTCATCTTCTTCTTGTTCTCTTTTCTTATTTTCTTTTTGTCTTTCTCTTTTTTTCGTCTCTTTCGTGTATTCCGTGGTTAAAATTCTTCTCTTCTGTCCTGGCCGGTAATCTATTGGGAGTAACCTCATGCCGTTTCACACGCATGTTTTGCCCAACGGTCTGCGCATCATCGGCGAGACGATTCCGTCGGCGCGAGCGGTCGCGCTGGGTTTCTGGGTCCGCACCGGATCGCGCGACGAGACGCCGGAGATTTCCGGCGTCACGCACTTCCTCGAACACATGATCTTCAAGGGCACCGAGCGGCGCGACTGTCACACGGTCAATCGCGATCTCGACCGCATCGGCGCCAGTCCCAATGCGTTTACCAGCGAAGAGAACACTGTCTTTCACGCCAGCGTCCTGCCGGAATACTTGCCGGCCGCGGTCGATATCCTCGCCGACATTCTTCGGCCGAGTCTGCGCGTCGAGGACTTCGAGATGGAAAAGGGTGTAATCATCGAGGAGATCGGCAAGTACGAGGACCAGCCGGGCTATGTCGCCTACGAACACGCCCGGACGATGTTCTACGGCAAGCATCGCCTGGGCAACGTCGTCCTCGGCACCCGCGAGAGTATCCGCGCGCTCCAGCGCGATCAAATGTACGACTACTTCCGCCGCCGTTATGTCGCTCCGAACATCACGGTTGCCGCCGCAGGCGCGTACGAGTGGGACCATCTCGTCGAGTTGATCGAGAAGCAGTGCGGCCAATGGGAAAGCGGTCCGATTGGCCGTGAGGGCATCGGCGAAGTCGAGCGCAAGGACCGCTTCGAGGTCGTCGTCAAGGAGAAGGTGGCCCAGGAACATGTCTTTCTCGTGGCGCCGGGGCCGTCCGCCGAGTCGAAGTTTCGGCATTCGGCGGGAGTGCTGCTGACCGTCCTCGGCGACGACTCGGGCAGCCGGCTCTACTGGGAACTGGTCGATCCCGGTCTCGTCGAATCGGCCGGCAGCGGACTCGACGCCAGTGAGGGGGCCGGCGCTTACTTCACCTCGTTCAGTTGCGAGCCGGAGCAGACCGAGAAGAACCTCGAAATCGTCCGCCGCGTCCTCGCCGAAGTGCAGCGCGACGGCATCAAGCCCGAGGAGCTATCCCAGGCCAAGACCAAGATCCAGTCGCACCTGGTGCGGGCCAGCGAGCGCTCGCATCGCCGTATGCTCGACCTCGGCGCGGCCTGGACCTACCTGGGCCGTTATCGCTCCATCGACGACGAACTGAACGATTACGACGCGGTCACGCTCGGCTCGGTGCGTGAGGTCCTCGACCGCTATCCCTTGACGCATGCCGCCACGCTCGCCCTGGGGCCGCTGCCATCGCTGCGCCAGCCCGCATGAACGCCGAGTCGCTGCTGGACAGGCTGAGCCGTTCGCTGGAGCGGCTCGGCCTTCGCAACACCGGCCTGGTCGCCGCCGTCTCGGGTGGTCCCGACAGCGTCAGTTTGCTCCTGCTCCTGGCTCACCTCGGCGTTCAACCTCTGGTCGTCGCTCATCTCAACCACCAGCTTCGCGGTGCGGAATCCGATGCGGACGAGGCGTTCGTGCGCGGTTTGCACAGTTCCCTCGTCGAACAGGCCCATCCTGAGTTGCGGCTTTGTTGCGATCGTCTGGACATTGCCGCCCTCGCGGCGGCCGAGGGAGAGAACGTCGAAGCGTCGGCCCGGCAGCAGCGCTATCGCTGGCTGGCACAGGTCGCGACACAGCAGGGCTTGAAGCATGTCGTCACGGGACACACAAGAGACGACCAGGCCGAGACGGTGCTGCATCGACTGCTGCGCGGCGCCGGCTTGCAGGGGTTGCGCGGCATCGCCGAAAGACGGCCTCTGGCGGACGGGGTCGAGTTAGTGCGGCCGATGCTCGATGTGTCGCGCGGCGAGGTGATGGCGTTTCTCGAAGCGGAAGGCGTTCGCGCTTGTGAGGACAGCACCAACGCGGACGTGAGCTACACCCGCAATCGCATCAGGCACGAGTTGTTGCCCTATCTCGAAGAACACTTCAATCCGGGCGTGCGGGCCGTGCTGAATCGACTGGCGCATGAGGCGGACGAGGCGTTTGAGGAAGAACAGGCGGAGGTGCTGGCGTTGCTGAAGGCGGCGGAGCGGCCGCGCGCGGGACAGCTTGTGATCCTCGACTGGTCAACGCTATCGCGCTCGACGCGGCGGCGTGTGCGGCTGCTGTTCCGGCATCTCTGGCAGAGGGAGGAGTGGCCTGCGGGCGGGATGAGCTTCGCTCACTGGCAACGGCTGGAGGCGATCGTGTTCGACGATTTGACTGCAACTGATCTACCGGGAGGCATCCACGCCCGGCAGCGCGAGGGGATCATTCAGGTGGGCGTGCGGTGAAGACAGACGCACCCTCTTGTCCCCTCTTCTTCTTCGAGGTTACCATGATACTCTGACCCGAACACCACAACGGCGAGAATGCTCCATGTTCGTCCTGACCGGCCACGAATCCGAAATCTCTGACAACTCCGTGCGGTTCACGACGGACGGACAGATGCTCATCTCGGCCGACGAACTCGGTGTCATTCGAGTCTGGGACATCCCCGGACAGTGCCTGAAGTCGGCCCTGGTCGGCCACAAGAAGTGCGTTTGCGGTCTGACTCCCATTCCAGGAACGCCCCTGATCGCCAGCGGCGGCTGGGACAAAAAGGTGTGCATCTGGGATCTGACGGCGCAGCAACGACTCAGGACGTTCAAGCCCGGGGGGTCTATTATCGCCCTGGCGGCCTCTCCGGATGGGAGGACGCTGAGCGCAGTCGGCGGCAACTGGTTGTGGTCGGCTGACCAGGACGGTAATGGCGCCTGGCTGTGGGATACGAAGACCTGGAAGCGGAAACCTGTCGTCGGCACGCATTCCACGCAGATCGGCACGGTCTGCTTCTCGCTCGACGGCAAGCAGATCATTACCGGCGCGGCGGATCGGTTCTGTCGCATCTGGGACGTGGAGAGCGGAGATAGGCTGGCCTCACTGACGCACACAGCCTGGATTCAGGGCCTGGCAATCGCCGACGGGAAGCTGGCCGTCGCTGCCGGCCGGCGTGTGCTGCTCTGGTCGCTCCCCACCGAGAAGGAGCCCGCCAGGCTGCTGACCACTCTCACGGGCTACAGGGGGACCACTTTGACGGTGGCGTTCAGTCCGGACGGGCGGCTGCTGGCAACAGGGGGCAAGGACGGCCTGGTCCGCATCTGGGACGTCGAGGCTGATAGCTGGCATCGCGTCTATCGCTGGAAGATCGGCAGAATCCACGCGGTGACGTTCGCGCCGGATGGCCTGACGATCGCGGCCGGCGGCGATCGCGATATTGTCGTTTGGGACGTCGAATAACCATGGAACCTCCGAAGAAGAAACGCCGCCAGATCGAGCGCGAGTTCGGCGTTCCCGTTGCTGGCGAGATTCTTGATCCCGGGCAGTGGACGCGGACGGCGCTCAAGAAACTTCCCGACGGCCTCCTCGACCTCGAAACTCTCTTTGGCCGGACTGCTCCTATCGTTCTCGATCTCGGCTGCGGCAACGCCCGCTTCCTGCTCGGCAGCGCAGTGTGGCGGCCGGACCACGATCACCTTGGCATCGACCTGCTGCCAGTTGTCATCCGCTACGCTACCCGGCGCGGCAACCAGCGCGGATTGAGCAATATCCGTTTCGCCGTCAGTGACGCGGAAACGTTTCTCGCACGCCACTTCCCGATTGGCCGCGCCGCCGAGATTCACTGCTATCATCCGCAGCCGTACTACGATCCGGCCGAAGTCCATAATCGTCTGCTGAAGCCTGCGTTCCTTGTCAGCGTCCACGCCGCTCTCGTCCCCGGCGGGCTGTTCTTCGTGCAGACGGACAATCCCGGTTACTGGCGCTACATCCGCGAAGTGTTGCCCGTCTTCTTCGATTTCGAGGAGCGTCACGGTCCCTGGCCGGACGCGCCAAAAGGACGCACGCGACGAGAAATCATCGCCCTGCGCCGTGGCTTGCCGGTCTTTCGCGGCTCGGGACGGGCGCGGCTCAATCTCGGCGCCGAGGAAGCCCTGCGGCTGGCGGAAACGCTGCCGCCGCCAGCCTTCGATGCCGATCGGCGTCTGCGCGCGCTCGATGCTGAAGAACGAGAAGGCTGACGGACCGTATAATTCATGCGGAGGATTCGCATGCTGGACATCGCCATCGTCGAGGGCGTTCGCACTCCCTTCTGCAAGATTCACGGCCCTCTCGTCAACGTCAGCGCTCAGGAACTCGGCCGCGTCGTGGCCGTCGAGGTGCTGCGCCGCGCCGCAATCCAGCCGTCACAGGTCGATCAGGTCGTCTTCGGCAATGTCGCCGTCCCCGCCGACGCCGCCAACATTGCCCGCGTCATCGCCCTGAATGCCGGCGTGCCGCAAGACCGCATCGCCCACACGGTCCAGCGCAACTGCGCGTCCGGCATGGAGGCAATCACCACGGCCGCCCAACTGATCCAGCTCGATGAGGCGAAGATCGTCCTCGCCGGCGGCACCGAGTCGATGAGCCAGATTCCCCTTGTGTACGGCAAGGACGCGACGGACCTGTTTCTGCGCCTGAGCCGAACGAGGACGTGGTGGCAACGTCTCGGGACGCTGTTGCGCTTTCGGCCGCGACATTTCAAGCC
>JBBSDR010000309.1:0-7152 GCA_038240465.1 Gemmatales bacterium | reverse complement strand
TTCAGCAAGGACTGGGAGGTTCATGAGGCGGTGACGTATTTCACGATGTTCAGCGCCAACTTCTGTTGTCCGGTGCGAACGCTGCGGATCGAGGTGGAGAAGAACCGCTACCGGCAGCGGACGCCAGCCATGGCACCGGGGCTGACCAACCCTATCTGGTCTATTTCGGAGTGGTTATGTGGACCATCTGCCGTGCAACGTAGATAGGACACCACGCGGAATCCTTCGCGTGCGTGGACGTCATTCGAGGGACGAGTGACGTGACGGCGATCGCTGGGGGCAAGGGCATGTTTCCCTGGAGGCTCCTTACCCGAGATGTTGATAGCGTGATTGAAGATGCTGCAACTGGCCAGGTGATTGCACGGTTTCCGCATGCCCTTGAAATCATCGCCAGCCACCCGGCGTCGCGGAAATGGGCGGGTTCCGTGAGCAACCACGTTTTCATCATCGCGCTTGAAGGCCAGCCCGAAATCGGACTCGGCGTCAACAAGCAGCCACAAGATAGCTGACAAGTCGGAGGACATCTTGCGAACCACAACCATGTTGATCGTCGCCACCCTCTTCGGGACCTGCTTCCTGGTCGGTTGGCTGGTGGCTGCCGCTGAGGATGGGCCAGCCAAAGGGAAGCCCTTCGTCCAGGTCGCGGATACAGTCTCTCCCGAGGCCCGCAACTACCTGCACTCGCTTCCCGACCCGGCCACCTTGCCTGCCTGGCCGGCCCCGGACGACCTGGACGGGTGGAAGCGAGCGTGGCAGGCGGGAGAGGCGGCGAGCGAGCCAAACGTCAAGGCCACCCTGAAACGGTATCAACCAACGGTCGTGGAACGGAAGATCGGCGGTGTCCCGGTGCTGGACATCAAACCCAGGGGCTGGAAGGACAGCGTCAAGGTACTCGTCCACACTCACGGCGGGGCCTACACGATGTACAGCGCTCACTCGCGCTTGCACAGCAGCGTGCCGGCCGCCGACGCGACCGGCCTGCGGGTGATCTCGATCGATTACACCCTCGCACCCGCCGGCAAGTGGCAGACGGTGACGGACCAGGTTCTCGCGGTCCTCGATGGCCTTCAGAAAGAGGGACACAAGCTGAAGGACATCGCTCTTTACGGGGAATCGGCAGGGGGCGGGCTGGCGGCGGGTTGCGTCCTCAAGATGCGCGACAAGGGACTGGGGATGCCGGCCGCGGTTGTCCTCTGGTCCCCCTGGGCAGACATCACCAACAGCGGCGATTCGGCCGTCACTTTGAAGACCTTTGAACCCACTTACCTCTATGACAGGCACCTCAAGCCGGCGGCCGACGCCTACGCCGCGCCGAAGGACCAGAAGCATCCCTATGTCTCCCCGGTCCACGGCGACTACTCAAAGGGGTTTCCGCCAACTCTCATTCAGGGCGGGACAAGAGAACTGTTTTTGAGCCACTTCGTCCGCCTGTACCAGGCGATCGATGGGGCCGATCGTCTGGCTGTGCTGGACCTTTACGACGGCATGCCGCACGTCTTCCAGATTCGTCCGGAGATGGCGGACGCCCCGGAAACCAGAACAGCTCTGAAGAAGATGGCCGCTTTCCTGAAACGGCATCTGGGAGAAGGTGGCTGAGCCACCTGCCCATTGCTAATGGGTGGGCTTGCTGAAACTCCTCCTACGGCTGCGGCAGCGCCAGGACTTCGGCATCGACCTCGTTTGTGATTCAGCAGGCGGACGGCATGCAACAGTCGCAGTGGCCGCAGTGTTCCCTCTCCAGTCTGTCGCTGCCGAAATAGTCGAGCAGCACCTGCCACCGGCACGCCTGTCTCTCCGCAAAGGCCGTCGCACGCTGCTGACGCTCCAGATCCTGATCGTGCCGGTCGCGGTAGGCCACGCCGGCGCGAGCCAGTTCCTCGCGCGTCATCTCCGGTCGGCAGAGGCGGTAGCGCCGCCCTGTTTCGCTGCGAACAATTTGCCGATTGATGAACAGTTCCAGGCAGACTTTCATCCGGGCCGGGGATAGTGGCGAAATCGCCTGGATCTCCTGGAGAGTCGGCGCGACTGGCCCCCCGTGGAGCCGAACCAGCGTGTGATGGGCGTTGACCAGATCGTCTTCGTCGGGATAGCGCCTGGCCTGGAAGAATCGCTGCAGGTTGCGATCCGCCGGGTCGTACAGGGCGGTACACACCGCTTGCTCCCCATCGCGACCAGCGCGGCCGAACTCCTGGTAGAACTCTTCGAGCGTGCCGGGCAGGTGGTAATGCACCACGAAGCGGATGTCCGGTTTGTCGATGCCCAACCCAAACGCGCTCGTGGCGACTATCACCTTGAGGTCGCCCGCCATGAAACGGTCCTGCGCGGCGGTGCGCTTTTTCCCGGACAGCTTCCCATGGTAGACGGCGCAATCCACCCCCGCGCCGGTCAGGTAGTCGGTCAACTCCTCCGCAGTCTTGATCGTGGCGGTGTAGATGATGCCCACTCCCGGACTCTCGCGCAGTAACCGGAGCAGGTGCGTTCGCTTTGCGGCGTCCCCGACGGCCGGCACGACGCGCAGATGCAAGTTGGCCCGGTAGAAACCGGTGTGGACGATCCGGGCATCGGGGATGCGAAGTTGAGAGAGGATGTCGATGATGAGTTCCGGCGTCGCCGTGGCAGTCAGGGCCAGCACGGGCGGGCGGCCAAGGTCATCGATGGCCTCGCCGAGAGTGAGGAAGTCCGGGCGAAAGTCGTGGCCCCACTGGCTGACGCAATGGGCCTCATCCACCACGAACAGGCTCACCGGATGCCTCTTGAGCGTGGCCCGGAAGTCGGGGTCCGCCATCCGCTCGGGCGTCGAGAAGACAAACCCGGCCCGGCCGGCCGCGACGGCTGCCTCGGCGGCATGCAACTCCGCCGCACTGATCGAACTGTTGAATACCGTCGCCTCCAGACCGTGCTGGCGAAGGTGGTCCGCCTGGTCTTTCATCAGGGCGATGAGGGGGCTGACGACGACCGTGGTGCCTCCCAGTTCCAGGCCGGGCAACTGGTAGCACAGGCTTTTGCCCGAACCGGTGGGCATCACGACCAGCGTGTCGTGTCCTTCCAGGGTTGAGCGCACCGCTGCCACCTGGCCCGGCCGGAAGCGCTGGAAGCCGAAATGGTCGTGGAGCTTGTGTGCTAATTCCACCTTGGTGAGAGCTAAATGATCGGACACGGTTACTCCGACTTGCGCGATGAACCGGGTTAAGGGCGTGAGACCCTTGCCGGGGAAGTTCCGACAACTCTTCTTCTGCAAGAGCGATGCCGGGAAGCCGTCCTGTCCAGGATGGAGAATTCAAGGGGCGGTTGTTGCAGGGGCCTCACACCATTGCGCATTGTTGCTCTCAGTCAGGGCAATCACCCATGCGCAATTCTCCTGCGCACTCCAGATGGGTCCGTGCCGTATGGGGAGAATCGCGAGGTTGATGCTTTTACTCCGCATAATCTCCACAGTCCGGCACAACGAGTGCAACGAGTGCAACGAGCAAGACTGCGGCCAATCCCGGAACGATCGGCCGCCCCATCCGGAGGACGATTGTGCCTTTTCTGTTCGTGACTTTGGCAGCCGTTGTTAGTTTGGCCGGTGCCTATTACCTTGTCCGGCGGGCCGAGTCGGCGTTGGCGGAGACGGCTCGGCTCGCCGCCTCGCGGATGGATGTCGCCGATGCCTTGACCCGAGGCGCCAACTTGCGCGAGGCATTGCAACATTGTTGCGAGGCCCTGGTCCGCCGCCTCGATGCCGCCTTCGTCCGGATCTGGACGCTCAACGAGGCCGAGAATGTCCTGGAACTGCAGGGCAGCGCCGGCCTGTACACGCACCTCAACGGCCCTCATGGGCGAGTCAAGGTGGGAGAGTTCAAGATCGGCCGGATTGCCCGGGACCGCAAGCCGCATCTGACCAACGCCGTGCCGAGCGATCCCAACGTCAGCGATCCAGAATGGGCCAGGCGCGAGGGGATGATCGCTTTCGCCGGCTTTCCTCTCATTGGGGAAGGACGAGTCGTCGGCGTTCTGGCAATGTTCTCTCGCCACTCCCACTCCGAGGGGCTGCTGCACGAATTGAGTCCTCTCGCCGACGGCATCGCGCAGTACATTCAGCGCAAGGAAGCGGAGCTTGCCTTGCGCCGGAGCGAAGAACGCAGCCGGCTGCTGCTGGAATCGACTGGCGAGGGGATCTATGGCATCGACCGGGCCGGCCACTGCACCTTTGCCAACCCTGCCTGCGTTCGGCTTCTGGGCTATGACAGGCCGGAGGACCTGCTCACCCGGTCGATGCACGCCCTCATTCATCACAGCCGGGCTGACGGCACGCTCTACCCGGAGGAGGAATGCCCGATCTCACGAGCGTGTGTCGCCGGTCAGGCCACGCACGTCAACGACGAGGTCTTCTGGAGACGTGGGGGGACCAGCTTTCCAGTCGAGTATCGCTCTTATCCCATAATCCGCGACGGCGAACTGCTGGGGGCCGTGGTCACCTTTATCGACGTCAGCGGGCGGCGGCGGGCCGAGGAACTGATCCGGCTGCGCGAGCGGGCGCTGCGGGCGGTCAGCCAGGGCATCCTGATCACCGACCCCAACCGCGACGACGAACCGATTTCCTACGTCAACCCGGCCTTCCAGCGCCTGACCGGTTACACGCTCGGCGAGGCCAGGGGACGAGACGTCGAGTTTCTGTTCGGCCCGGACACCGAGCCGGCTTCCATCGCGGGACTCCAGAACGCCTTCCGCGATGGCTGTGAGTACGAAACCGAACTGCTGCTCTTTCGCAAGGACGGCACTCGGTTCTGGGGGATCCTGTCGGTCGCGCCGGTCAAGGAAGCGGGCCGGACGACTCACTTTGTCGGCGTCCTGACCGATGTGACCGACAGGCGCCGCTTCGAGGAGGAACTGAAGGCCGCCAAGGAGGCAGCGGAACACGCCAACGTCGCCAAGAGCCAGTTCCTGGCGAACATGAGCCATGAGTTGCGCACCCCCCTGAATGCCGTGATCCTCTACAGCGAGTTGCTTCAGGAGGAGGCCGGCGACCTGGGCGTGCAGCAGTTCATTCCCGACCTGGAGAAGATCCGCGGCGCCGGCAAGCATCTGCTGGCCCTGGTCAACGGCGTCCTCGACCTGTCCAAGATCGAGGCGGGCAAGATGGACCTCTACACGGAAACCTTCGACGTGCCGGCAATAGTCCAGGAGGTTGCCGTCACGGTCGAACCGCTCGTGCAGAAAAAAGCCAACCGCCTGGAAGTCCACTGCGCTGCCGACCTTGGGAGCATCCACTCCGATCTGACCAAGGTCCGGCAGATCCTGTTCAATCTGCTGTCCAACGCCTGCAAGTTTACCGAAAAGGGAACGGTTACCCTGGACGTGACCCGCGAGCGCGCCGATGAGCAGGAGTGGGTCCAGTTTCGGGTTGAGGACACCGGCATCGGGATGACCGCCGAGCAGATGGCGTCCCTGTTCACGCCCTTCACCCAGGCGGACGCCTCGACGACGCGCAAGTACGGGGGTACGGGATTGGGGCTGACCATTGCACGCCACTTTGCCGAGGTGATGGGAGGCGGCCTCACGATGGAGAGTGAGCCGGGCAAGGGGACCGTCTTCACCGCCCGCCTGCCGACGCGGATCGCCTCCGGTGAGGCGAAGGCTGCCGCGCTGAGCCCTGGAAACGCCGCCTTCGGAGGGAAGGGGACGGTCCTGGTTATTGACGACGAGTTGACATCCCGCGATCTCTTTATGCGGTTCCTGGCCGCGGAAGGCTTCCGGCCTATCAGCGCGGCCGATGGCGAGGAGGGTATTCGCCTGGCTCGCACTGTGCATCCTGACATCATCCTCCTTGACGTGCTGATGCCGCGCGTCGATGGCTGGGCCGTCCTCTCGGCCCTCAAGGCGGATGCCGCGTTGCGAGACATCCCCGTCGTCATGGTGACGATGGTGGACGATGACGGCATGGGCTACATGCTGGGCGCCGCGGAGTTCCTCACCAAGCCCATCGACCGGGATCGCCTCGCCGCCGTGCTGGGAAAGTATCGCCCGGATCGCCCGGCCTGTCCGGTGCTGGTCGTCGAGGATGACGAGGCCACGCGGCAGGTACTGCGGCGGATGCTTGCCGGCCAGGGCTGGGTGGTCGTGGAAGCGGAGGATGGCCGGGCCGCACTCGACCGGATGACAGAGGACCGTCCCGGCCTGATCCTGCTCGACCTGATGATGCCGGGCATGGACGGCTTTCAGTTCCTGGCCGAGATGCGCCAGAATGAAGCATGGCGTTCGATCCCCGTGGTAGTCATGACCGCCAAGGACCTGACCCTCCAGGAACGCGCGGGGCTGAGCGGGCAGGTGGAGAAGATCCTCTATAAAGGCGGCTGCAGTCGGGAGGGCTTGCTCCAGGAAGTACGGCAGATCATTGGGTCCTGCACCGCGGGCAAGAATGGAACTCCAACGGGATCGCTCGCCGGGGCCAAGAGTGAGGAGAAGTGAGCCATGTCGAGGATCCTTCTGGTCGAGGACAACGAGGAAAACCGCGACGCCCTGTCGCGGCGGCTGCAGCGTCGCGGCTTCGAGGTTGTCATGGCGATCACTGGCATCGAAGGAGTCAAGAAGGCGCGTGAGGACAGGCCCGACCTGATCCTCATGGATATCAATCTGCCCGAACTGGACGGCTGGGAAGCCACGCGCCAGATCAAGGCGGCCCCCGAGAGCGCAGCCATCCCCATCATTGCCCTGACGGCACACGCCATGGCGGGAGACCGGGAAAGGGCGTTGGAGGCGGGCTGCGTCGATTACCACACCAAGCCGGTTGAATTCCCGCGTTTGCTCGCTCAGATTGAGGCGATTCTGATCGTGAAAGCAGGGCCTGCACGAGTGGGGCCAGCGGCATCAGCGGCGGATACGGTTGCCGGCGACAAAGCCCAGCAGTCCGGAGAAGCCAATTCCCAATAACGCCTGAATGCCTGTCAGCAATTGCACGATCTCGTTACGAGGCAACAGGCCGACGGCCGGGTTGCCTGACGTCGTCAGGGCGAGCAGGCTGAAGACCGCCAGGTCCATCGGTCTGTGAGTGACGACGCGCGTCTCACTGCCCGGTTCCCCTTCCAGCCGGACCACGCTGCCGGTGATCCCGTACAGCAAGGTGAAGAAGAGATAGAGAAGGAAGAGGGAGCCGAACACGCGGGGAACGCTCTC
>JBBSDR010000308.1:0-7153 GCA_038240465.1 Gemmatales bacterium | reverse complement strand
CCGCCCGAGTTGCCGTGGTTGATGACGGCATCGGTCTGGAGCAGCCCGCTGAATTTTCCATCCAGGAAGTTACGGTCCTCCGCGCTGAGGATCCCCTTGGTGACCGTGGCCCGGCCGTCCAGGTTGAGGGCGAAGCCCAGGGCCACCACGTCCTCGCCGATCGCGAGGGATTTCGGGTCGGCGAACTTCAGAGTCGGCAACCGGCCGGCCTTGTCCAGCAGGCTGGGGGACACGGGTCTGAGGATCTGCACCACCGCCAGGTCCGAAAGGGCGTCGCCGCCCCGCAAGATCGTGATCATGGTCACCGCCCGGTTGCGCACGAGGAGCTTGGGGTGCTTCTTCCAACGTCCCCCATCCGGCGGGTACACGACATGGTGGTTGGTGACAATCATGTCGGTAAGCTGCTCATCCTGGAGAATGAATCCCGTGCCCGTCTTCCCAACGACTTTGTACTCCTGAAGGATCTGGTCGGGGTGGTCGAAAGGCAGGTCGGGTCTCGTGGGGATTTCCGCGACTCCGGACACTTCGATGGCCACTAAGGCCGGTTCCACCTCCAGCACTAGTTGTACCGTGGTCTTTTCCTTGACCGTTTCCGGGACTTGCGCACACCCCAGGAAGACAAAAGCCGTCGCCACGGTCAAAACTCCGGCCAGGAACGCTCTCATGGCTCATCCTCCTAAGGTCGGCAAACTGGAATAGCCCGTGGCTGGTGGACAAAACTGTTGGGGTCGTCCTTCTCAGCCAGCAGCGCGAGTGAGGGAACACCCTCCATCGCTCGCGCTGAGGCCTCTGAGGAGATCGGTCCGCCAGTTCCTACCAGCGGTGAAAATACTTGGGCGTATCCTTGAGCGGATTGGACAACTGGAACGGCTGCCCCCCCAGCTTCTGTACGGCGTTGGTCATCGGGACCACCTTGCTCTGGCCAAACCGGCAGGCCTGCCCCGCAACCTTCATGGTAAGGTGTTGGGCGATCTGCCCGCCGTACTGGATCGGGACGCCGTTAATCTTGATGTCGCTCACGGTGAAGTTCAAGCCGGGAGGGACCTCGTAAATGGCCCGCACACCATACCCGGGAGCGCCGCGGACGATCTTCCAGAATTGCCTGGGATCCTGTCCGCCGGGCGCTTCCCAGCCGGCGGTGTTCAGGCGGCCGAAGTATAACCCGGTCGGGTTGGTAATGGTGACGTCCGCCTTCTGGCGCGCCAGGGCGTTCACTGCCCCGCCAATGGTCGGGTCGCTGTGCCTTTCTGGATCGCCGAAGCCGCCGATCTTGGCCAGTGCCTGGGGGTCGGTGATTACCTTGTTGTTAAGCACCCGCACGATGGTGGCACCGGCGACGAGATCAAGTTCCGCGTAGAGGCTGTTGGGGGAGTAGATGAGATGCATGATCCCGAACTGGGGGGATCGGGCATTCCACTGATTACCCAGCTTGTAATTATTCTTCAAGGGGTCGAACAAATCACTCTTCTGGACCTTGGGATTAACAAACTTCTGGTACAGCGTCACGACCTTGTCCGGATCGTTCGCGGCCATCCAATCCCAGTAATCCCACGGCTCGCAGGTAAACGTAACGCGGACGATCTTGCCGGCCGGGTCCCTGAGGACCTGCCACTCGCAATACTCGTCCTGAAGGAAACGGTCGGCATCGACCTTCGCGTAGGGGATCGGCTCCGCAGAGCTTTTCCTCGGAAAGGCCGTCCAGGTGATGTCTTTGGTCACGACGTCGGCCGCGGTCGGGGTCACCATGGGGTTGTAGAATTGGGACCGCGGGGCGGCGTATTGCAGACCCTGTTTTATCGTCCCCTCGCCGGTGCAGGCTTTGTCAAACTCGGCGGACAGCCGCTTACTCCACGCTTCCCGCAGCGGTTCGCTGAGATCATCCAGGAACCCCGGCGGGTCAAAGCGCTTCAGCAACCCGACCACCGCGCTTCGGGAGTCGATACCTTTGCCGGCTGTGGCCCCGCCCGGAAGCGGTTGCTGGCCCGAGGCGGTGTCGGGCACGTAGCAGGCCGCGATTAGCCCTGCCAGCAGGATGCCGCTGGCCGCCGCTAGCCAGCGAGGAAAGGAATCGGAACACACGTGCATGGGAATCCTCCATTTATCAGGGTTTCGCGGGAATTGGGAGTCTTCTCGATTCCCGATCTCTGCTCAGGGCGGGCCTACGGTCCCGTCCAGTTTCATTCGCAACGGTATGCTGACACTCGGGCGCGGGAACAGCAGTGCAAACTCCACAAGTGCGCCCATGGGACGGGCGGCCTTGAACTCGTTGCGTCGCGCATCGGCCAGGCGCACGTACGCCTCCACCCCGGACAGGGTGGCCAGTTGTTTTTTCACCGCAGCCAGGTAGCCCTCCAGGCGTTCGGCGAACAACTGCGTGGCCTTTTCCTCCGGCAACCGCCAGGCCTCCAGAAACTGCTGCTCCGCCGTGCCCGCCCCGGCGGGCTGCCTGCTGGCGGCGTCCGCAATCGCGTCGGCGATGCGCTTCGGCAGGTCGCTCTGGCCGTTGTGGAACTTGCCGTGGTCGGGGACGTACTTCCACAGCCCCGCCCGCTGCGCGGAGAAAATCGGGTTCTGGAAATCGACCAGCAGAACGCAGCGGGCAAAGTGGGCCGTCACAATTCCTTCCGCGATGAGCTGCTGCACGGCGTTCACATCCTCGGCGGCCGGCTCGGGCACCAAAAAGGCGAAGAAGGTGTCGCCGGGCTGCCGGAATGGGCCTTCCACCAAGGCGAACTGGTACTTGTGCAGGCAAGCCTCATAATGCTTCCGCGCGACGGTGGGCTGCTCGGTTCCCCCAAACGCTTTGGGACGCTCGATCCCGACCGATTGCTGGTGCAGCGCGCCGACGTTGTAGAAGAAGCTCAGGGGCAGTCGCAGCTTCGCACCGGCGCCCTGGCTCCGATCCAGGCTGCTCACCAGGTTCACGGTGGTGGTTTCGTACAGGGGCCGGAGCAGGGGCCGGGGGTCGTGGAGCGTGCCGTCCCCCTTCTTGAGGGCCCGGACCCGGGCCTTGCTCAACTTGTGGATCCACGCGCGCACCACAGGCTCCAGGTCTTCGGCCCCGATCTTGTTCCGGAAGAGAGGGTTGGCCAGCAACGGCGAATTCTTCGGAAGGGCTTCCTCCGCGATGTCCGCGCTCTGGGAGTGCCAGTTCTGCCAGGGCACCTTCAACTCCTTCATGACCAGGTGGCCATTGACGTGGCACTGGAAGCACCCCTTGCCCCGGGTAGGCTCTTGCAGGGCGTGCGCCGAGTTGCCGCGCCAGGTCCAGCCGGCTGGCCCGTCGAAACGGTAGAAGTTAAACCCGGTGGCCTCATTGTTCCAACTCACGACCTCCAGGAGAACCTGGCTCCCGTCCGCGGCGTAGGTGGCGCTGAGCAGGATCGGCGGCTCGGACTGGTCTTTGCCCATGCGTGTCACCACGAAACGGAACTGGCGTGTCAGCCCCCCGGACGCCTTGTCGAAAGGGATCTGCCCATTCTCGCTGATCAGGAAGATCGACTGCTGGGAGACCTCCGACGGCGTACCGTTGTGCTTGTTCAGGGCTTTCAGGGCCGCATCCATGGTCTTCGGCGCCACCCCCTGCCGCAGCACCAGGCTCGCCCAGGGGTCGTTCAGCAGCGCGGCCACTTCCGCCGCCTTCATGGGGCTGGGTTGACCACTCTTGTCGAAGGGTTCGATCAGGCGACGGACGGTGGCCGACGCTGGCGGCGCCGGCCCTGCGCCCGCCGGTCCGGCGAGCACGGCGGGCACCATCAGGATTGCTACCATCTTCAGGGCGGTGAGTCGTCCGGGATAGCTGCCCGCCCTCGTTCCACACAGGAAATCGCGCATGCACATGAGCCACCCTGCCAGAAGGATTCGAGTCAAGGAGAAAGCCGCGCCAGCACCCCACGCGGCGCGGCGCCAACGGCAAGCGGGAAGATGATGAAGTCGTCGTGAATTTCGCGTTTCGGTGTGGGTCCCATAGCCTTGAGGGCCTGGTGCAGCTCGCGCAGGTGTTCCAGCGTCAGTGGCAGCGGGTGCTCCTTGGGATGGTAGGTACTACCCGAAGGTAAGTCATCGCCCGGCTTTTTCATCATCTCGATGTGCGCTCCGAGGACATACTTGACCGGGTGCGTCTGGCTAAAAGTGACCAGGCGCTCGATGCTGCTCCGGTAAGCGTTCCAGTTGCTGACGTACAGCCGCCCCGGATACAGGGTGTCGCCGGTGAGCAAGAAGTGCGTCTGCGGGTCGTACACGGCAATGTGGGTTTCTTCATGGCCCGGAGCGGGGATGATCTTCAAAGCCCGGCCGCCCAAGTCATAGGTGGCGATCTGGGTAGGCCATTGGGTGATCCCGAAAAACTTCTGCACGGCGGGGAGGTTGGTCCCCACCACAGTGGTGTTGGGCTGGCCAAAGAATTGGCCATCGCCGGCCACATGGTCGCCATGGCTGTGTGAATGGGCGACGGTGAGCGCGATCGGATTTTTCTGGTGGCGCGCTTGCCAGCGCTTGATGATGTCCTGAACAATCGAGCGCAGCGGGGCCTGTTTCGCGCCTGCCGTGGCGCCCGTGTCGAGGAGGAAGGCTCGGTCCTGGCCGAAGAGCAGGTACAGGAACGGCGCCTCGTAGTTGTCACACATGTTCTGCCGCAGGATGACTGTGTCCGCGTTATACCAGTGAACCTGGAATGGTGCGTCCTTGTTGGCTTTGGGGTTCGGAGCACCGTGGATCCACTGCACATTGAGGTTACCCGGCACCGGTTTCTGATCGCTTCCTTTGCCCTGACCGTTGCCATTGTCTGGAAGGAGGCAGACCGCCCCTGCCAGCGCCAGGAGAAGTGCCGCCCTCGGGGCAAGGGCTTGCGCCCGACTGCCACACCTGGACAATCGACAAAAGAAATCACGCGTGCCCATGGATCTCCTTACCCTGGTATTGAAAAGGCATTGGCGAGAAAACGGCACTCATCCTCGTTTCCAGTGCCATACCCCATGATCTGCAATGAAGGACCCCGTGCCCTATCCTTATCCCCACCGGACTTTTTCTCGACAGCCTGGCCTGTCTCAGTGGGGATGAACACTATTCTCGCGCGATAGGCGGAGCTGTTGAAATCAAATGGCAGTTTAGGCAGCGGTAAAGGTAAAGTCCAACAATAGCTTGGAAATATTTCTGGAGCGCCTTTGAGTCTCATACATGAACCCGCTGAGAGTGTCTCATTTGGAGGTTTTCCGCTTGGCGGGAAAGTGGGGACCTGAGTTCCACATCCTGATCCAAAATCCGTTCAGCTTCCCCAGCGAGGAAATCCGCAGCAACGTCTTGCAAAACTGCTGGCGGCACGAGTGGTTTCGTCAGGGGAGCCCCGAGGCTGCCAAACTCGCCGCCGAGGACATCGCCATCCCAATCCTCGATCCACGGCGAGTCCATCACACCGAGTGCCGGGTGCGAACGAGGGACGCCGGCTGTGACCGGCTTGAAACGACGAGTCGCAGTTCCAGGATCGGCCCGGACGGCAGCGTGAGTACGGCTACCGGTTGGCAAACGATCCTCTGGCCGCGGCGCCACGAAATGACTGACGCCCAGGACCGCTACACGACATTGACGGACCAGCTTCTCCTCACGCAGAAAGAGTTGATGCTCCTTCGGCCCGGGTACCGGTTCGTGCGCAGGGACAAGGTGACGCGCCGACCGGAATACGTTCCGATGCTGCGGCTCGCCAAGAGAATTCCTTGTCCACGTTGCGACGCCCTGCCATGTGCCAATCCTCCAAAAAGGGAAGGGTTCGAGCATGGCTTTTAGCATAATCCGCCTGAAGATGGGGTTCGCCGTACGGATACGATCGTATCGCGGTTGTGGCCGCGGTTGATGACATGATAGCAGGCGGTCTCGCGCCATTGCTGGCAGCGTGGCGTACGCGACATGGCAGCACTCCGGGATACGTGGCTCGTCAGGCGTTGGTCAAGCGACCTGCGGACGAGAGACCGGTTTCAAAGTATGCCGTTGCCGAAATGCTCCTGCACCCATTCTTTGTTGTAGATCGTGTCGACATAGCGTTCTCCGAGGTCCGGAGCGATGGCCACCGCGGTGAGACCACTCGCGTTGTGCTGCTTCAACCAGTTGATGGCGGCGAAGACCACCGTGCCCGTGGAGCCGCCAAACAGGAAGCCATGTTTAGCCAGACGACGGCATGTACGGATGGTGTCCGCCTCCTCGACGAGCACCACCTCGGCGACGAAGGACTCGTCCAGTTGCGGCGGACGGACGGCCGTGCCTAGACCGGGTATCATCCGGCGGCCCGCTGCACTGCCGAAGGTTACCGAACCGACGCTGTCAACAGCGACGACATGCACCGGTCGGGGCCACTCCCGCAGATAACGGGCGCAGCCCATCAGAGTCCCGGTGGTGCCAGCGCCGATGAACAGCACATCGAGTTGTGGGAACTCGCGGGTGATCGCCGGCGCCGTCGTGCGGAAATGCGCGTTCCAGTTGCCCGGATTCGCGTACTGGTTAAGCCAGACGTACCGTTTGTCGGAGGCGCACGGCGCACGAACGTAGCCAATCCGCGCACCCAAGAGGCCGCCGTCGCTATCCGGCGCAGCATGCGTAATGATATGGACACGTGCGCCCAATGCCTGCATATAGCGCATGATTGACCTGTTGGCACGGGAGTCCGTCACACACACAAATTCGTAGCCCTTGTTAGCCGAGATCATGCTCAACGCCAACCCCAGGTTTCCGGACGAAGACTCGACCAAGGCTGAGCCTGGCTTCAGAATACACTCCTTTTCGGCGCCCTCCACCATCGAGTTTGCGGCCTTGAGTTTGACGGAACCGGCGAAGTTGAAGGCCTCACACTTCAAGAACAACGACTGCCCGAAGATAGGCTGAAGGTCGACATAGAGGTTCTCCTCCCAGAGCGAATTGGGGGCGGAGATAATTGTCATTGCGATATTCTCCTTCTCCGTTGCAGAGCGCTTGCCGCTCAGCCGTAACGCGTTAGCTCGTGGAAAAAGTCATCAATGACGTGCAAATCGCCTGCGCGAGTAATTCGACTGTGTCCGTCGACCTGATCGACCGCAAGTTGTTGGTGTATAACTTTCTTTCAGCGAACAGAAGCTGCTGAAAGGAGAAGACCGATGGAGCGCCGTTTTCGAGTCCGGTTGGACGAATTGCT
>JBBSDR010000307.1:0-7161 GCA_038240465.1 Gemmatales bacterium | reverse complement strand
CGACGAAGATTTGTCGCGTGTGATTCAGTTCGTCCAGAGCTTGCCGGTCGAGTTCAGCCTGGACGATTGCCAGGTCCCCACACTGAAATCGTTGATACCCTGGTCGCGTAAACAGTTCGGTGCAGCTCATCCGCATCTGCTTACCTGGGTGGAGTCTGTCCGGCATCACCTCGAATCCGCCACCGCCAAACGTCCGACGCCGCCGGCGGATTGGGTTCGTCCAGCGGCGGTATCCTGCACTTGCCAGTTCTGCACCCAGCTCAAGGCTTTCCTGGCCGATCCTGCAAACGAAGTCGGACGCATTCCGGCCCGTGAAGACATCCGCCAGCACCTGGTCAACACCATTGCCCAGCATCGATGTGACGTCAACTATAAAGAGGAGCGCAAGGGAAGTCCCTTTTCCCTGGTACTCACCAAGACCACCGGCTCGTTCGAGCGGGCCTTGAAGCGATTCGAGGCGGACTGCCGGCTCTTGAGCGAGTTGCCGCCGACTCTCTGATCCCTGCCTCTCTCGCCGGAAAATGTCTCAGTTGTCGAACCCAAATCGAACTGTTTCCAAGTCAACATATTTGGAAACCGTCCAGAAATGACTTCGGCGAGCGGCACGGCGTAAGCGTGCCGGTTTTCCGAGTCACCGGCACGTTTACGCCGTGCCGCTCGCCTCCGAGTCACCGGCACGCTTACGCCGGGCCGCTCGCCTCCCCGTCACCGGCACGCTTACGCTGTGCCGCTCGCCCAGGATTGGAACTATTTCTGGGACGCCGCCTTACCCCAGATCACTTGAAGGCTGCAAACAATCAAGATCGCGTTTCGCAGCAGTCCCCACAGGGAACCCGTCGGTGGGCTGGGGATGAAGAACAATAAACAACCGCAATCAACATCCGCTGGTTCTGTGACGCTGTACGCGATAAAGAGGACGAGAAGAAGCAGGATGATCAGGGTTGCCTCCCGGACGCCGCAGCCGAACACCAGACACGCCCCACAGGTCAGTTCGAGCCAGGGCAGCCAGTGAACGACGACGAGGGCGAACATCTCCGGCAGTCTCGTGCGCAGCAGGAATTGATCCTCGAATGTTCGCAGGTCGGTGATCTTGGTGATCGCCGCCATCAGAAACACTGCGGCAAGGACGCAGCGACAGAGAAGCGTCAGCCAGCCGCGGAACCGCCCCCAGTTAGCGATCGGCGTCATGGGTGATGGGCAGTTCGTGTCGTTGCCAGTCATTGAATCCCGCGGGAAAGATCTTGGTTTGGACCAGGCCGGCATTGCGAAGGCGGATGGCTGCCCACAGGCTCTTGCCGCAGTTCACCGAACCGCAGTACACCACAATGGCCGGCGCTCGCGCCAGCCGGGGTTTCAGTTTCAGCAGACGCTCCTCGATCTCCTCCTCGGGCAGACTGATAGCACCCGTAATGTGGCCGTAGGCGTGATCGGTCGAGGAGCGGACATCAAGGAAGATGGTCGAACCGCTGCGCCAGAGAGACTCCGCCTCTTCCACACGCAGCAAGGGAATGCCCGTGGAAGTTGGCTGTGCGGAGGGCAATACACTCTCGCGCCGGGACGACACCCAGGCCGAGTAGCCGGCCAGGACCAGAGAGACGGCGACGATCCGAAGCAGGTTCGCGGCTTTCATGGTCGCTCAATCAACGCGGCTCTGGCACATGGGCCGGTCGAAAAGATCAAAACGACAGATAGGGCTTGATCGCTTCACGGTCCTTGTTGGCGTCCGTCCCCTTGAGGGCGATGGCGCCCTTCTCCATGACGTAATAGCGATCCGCCAGCTTCAGGGCGAACTCGAGATACTGCTCGACCAGCAGGATCGCCACCTTGCCGGACTCCTTCAGTGAGCGCAGCACCCGGCCAATCAGCGAGATGATCGACGGCTGAATGCCCTCAGTCGGTTCGTCCAGGATGAGAATGCGCGGGTCGGCTACCAGCACGCGCGCGATGGCTAGTTGCTGCTGCTGGCCTCCCGACAACACGCCGCCCTTACGGTCGAGCATCTCGCCCAGGGCCGGGAAATACTGAAGCACGGACGAGGTGGCCGACCGGGAACTGTTCGGGTTGGCTATCAGTCCCACTTGCAGGTTTTCGAGAACCGTCAACTGCGGAAAGATCTCTCGGCCCTGCGGCACATAGCCGATGCCGGCCCGCGCGCGAACTTCGGGTCGGGCGCTGGTGATGTCCATCCCCTCAAAGGAAATGCGGCCCGCTTGTGGTCGGAGCAATCCCATGATGCTTTTGAGGAGCGTCGTCTTGCCGACGCCGTTGCGGCCCATCAGGCAGACCAGCTCGCCGGGCCGCACTTCCAGGCTGACGTCGCGCAGGATCAGCGTCTCACCGTGTGACACCGACAGGTTTTCGATCTGCAACATGGTCTTCTCGGTCCTGGCCCAGGTAGACTTCGATCACCTTCGGATTGCGCTGCACTTCCTGGATCGTCCCCTGACTGAGGATTTGCCCCTCGTGCAGGACGGTCACGCGGCTGGCGATCTGGCGGACAAAAGTCATGTCATGATCGATGACCAGCAGGGTATGCTTGCGGGCCATCGCCATCAGCAACTCGCCGGTTCGCTCCGTCTCGCGCGGCGACATGCCGGCGACCGGTTCATCGATCAGCAGCAACTCGGGGTCCTGGGCCATCAGCATGCCCAGTTCGAGCCACTGCTTCTCGCCGTGGGCCAGCGTGCCGGCCAGGCGGCCGGCCTTGGCCCCCAGACCAATAGTCTCCAGCACTTCCTGGACGCGCTGCCGGGCAGCGCCGCTGAAGACGGCCACCAGGCTGGAGAAAACGCCGCGCGGTCCCTTGAGCGACAGCTTCAAGTTCTCGAGGACGGTCAGGCTCTTGAAGACGTTCGGCGTCTGGAATTTTCTGCCGATTCCCAGCCGAGCGATACGAGCTTCGGTCAATGTGGTGATGTCCACAGGCGCCCTGCCGTCAGGCTGAAACTTGACCCGGCCGCTGACCGGATGCGTCTTGCCGGTGATGACGTCGAGCAGCGTCGTCTTGCCCGCCCCGTTGGGACCAATGACAACTCGCAACTCACCGCGCTCGACCGAGAAGTTCAGCTCTTTCAGAACGCGAAACGCGCCGAAGCTGACGGTCACTTCCTCGACCTTGAGGACTTCCTCGGGAATGCTCTTGGATTGAAAGCCCATCGTTCACATCCCCTGCGATTCACCGGCAAGCGTCTGGACGCCTATCGATGCGGAAGCAGTCGAGTCAAATTGCACGGCAGGCCTGACCGGCTCAAGCGACGCGGCCGGCGTCGCGGTTGTCGCGACGGCCAGCGTTTCCTCACGCCCTCTCCGCCATGCCTTCCAGGCGAGCAGCACCATTTCGTCCAACTTTCGGAAACCGCCGACGATACCATCGGGCAAGAAGACGACAACCCCGATGAACAATCCACCCAGGATCAATGGCCACGATTCATCCGTCGGCCGGATGACGTAGGCATCGGCCAGCCAGACGACTCCGTACGCCAGCCCCGCCGCCGCCGAGATAGAGATCGCCAGAGTGAGCCACCACTTCGCCTCGATTGTCAACAGTTTTTTGGACGCCCGGAAAAGCAGCGTGTGGAACAGCGCCAGCGCTCCGACAAACAGAGTCAGGCGAATCACGTCCCAGGAAAGCTGTTTCTCGTTGTTCAGATAGGTATTGGCGAGGTTGACCAGAACAGTCCCGAGAACGGCCCCCACCAGGGTCCCCCGACCGCCGACCGCGACGAAGATGACGGCCTCGATCGAAAAGGCGATGCCGAAACTGTCGGGTCCGGCCGTGTTGATGACCGAGACGTACAGGGCGCCGGCGAGTCCCGCCAGAGCGCCGGCGAAAGCCATCACGAATGTCTTGTACATCGCGGTGTTGTAGCCGAGAGCCTGGACGCGGTATTCGTTGTCGCGGATGGCAGTCAGCACCTTGCCGAACTTGCTCCGCATCAGCAAGAGGCAACCGAGATAACAAAGTGCGAGAAGGCTGGCAATCAGGAAATAGAGCCTCACACCCTGGAAGGGGACACCGAACAACTCGAGTTTCGCGAGGTTGTTCATGCCATCAATGCCCCCTGTATAGTTCCTCTGCTGGACAACGAACGTGAAGACGGCCAGCACGAGGGCCTGCGTGATGAGCGAGAAATAAACGCTCTTGATGCGCCTCTTGAACACCAGCAAGCCGAACACCGTGCCGACGACGACCGGAAGCAGGATCGCCAGGACCAGGGCCAGGCGGAGATCGATCAGCGGCGCCATCCAGCCCGGCACGCCGCCGCCGACTCGCCCCTCGACCATGAAAGTCGGCAGTGCCATGTCCGGGGCAGCCACATAGGGGTTCCCCGCCAAATTCGCCGCTTCGCGCAGTTTGAGGGAATAGCCGACGGCATAAGCGCCGAGTCCGAAGTACAGTCCCTGCCCCAGGCTCAGCAGGCCCGTGTAACCCCAGACGAGATCGACGCTCAGCGCGAACAGCGCCATGGCCATGACCCGGCTGCAGATTCGCAGCCAGTATTTGTCCTCGGCGTAGAGGATGCCGGGAAGGAACAGGGCCAGCAGAAACAACAACTGCAGGATCCTGAGCAACGCTTTGCGGCGCGACGAGGGGGCGGCCAGGAGATCACTCATAGCTGCGCTCCTTGGCGCTGAACATTCCGGAGGGACGAGCCAACACGAATGCCATGACAGCGCCGAGTACGATCACCTTCGCCAGGGATGTATCGTGGACGATCTTGTCGGTGAAGCTGGACGCCGTGCCGACGATGGCGCCCCCGCCCACACTGCCCAGCAACTGTCCCAGGCCGCCGAGGATCACCACCAGGAACGCCTCGACGATGTAGTCGGCCCCCATGTTGTACTTGATGCTGTAGAGCTGCGACATGATGCAGCCGGCCACGCCCGCCAGACCGCAAGCGAAGGCGAAGGTCAAGGAGTCGATGCGCCGGGTCGAGATACCCAGCGCCGCTGCCATCTGGCGGTTCTGAACGACGGCCCGCACCTGCAAGCCAAAACGCGAGCGGTAGAATAGCAGATAGACGGCCAGCAGACACATTCCCGTGATGCCGGCGATGAAGAGACGATAGGTCGAGAGGGTGACGGAACCGAGGGCGAGGTTTCCATCGAGAGCTTCCGGGATTTTCACTGCTTCCAGTTTGGAACCGAAAGTCAGCTTCACGATCTGCTGGAGGATCATGCCCACGCCCCAGGTAGCCAGCAGGGTGTCGAGCGGTCTGCCATAGAGGAAGCGGATCAGGCAGATTTCGAGCAGGTAGCCGACGAAGGCGACCGTGAGGAACGACAGGGGGATGGCCCAGTAAAAGCTCAGGCCGAGATAGCGATCGTTGGTGACGACAATGGCCGTATAGGCCCCGAGCATCAGCATCTCACCGTGGGCCATGTTGATCACGCGCATGACGCCGAACGTGATCGCCAGGCCGAGCGCGGTGAGGATGAAGATCGAACCCAGGCTCATGCTGTTGGAGAGTGCGTTGGCCAGGTCGGTCGAATCCATCGGTCCATTGCTCGCGCAGGAGAGAGAATTTCGTGAAGCGATCCGCGGCCTGGCTTTCGCGTCAAATGGAAACGCGCGAACCGCAAGACCAGGGATCGCTTCACGAGGGAATCACTTGGCGATTTCGACTGCGGCACCCTTGGTGACGCCGCCCTTGGTCCAGTCGCAGCCCCAGCCGGGGAACGCGACTTTCGGGTAAGGCACCGGCTCCAGCAGTCCCGTGGAATGAATCACGTCGAACTGCTTGTCGTCCCGGATCTTGCCCATGTAGAACCGCTTGAAGGTATGCTGCGTCCTGGCGTCGAGCTTCACCATGCCGCCGGGCGCGTCGAACTCGATGCCGCTCTGGAACGCCTCACGCACCTTGTCCACGTCCGTCGAGCCAGCCTTCTCGACCGCCAGTTTCCAGAAATAGACGCCGATGTACGCGGCCTCGATGGGATCGTCGGTGACGCGCGGGTCCTTCGCCGTATCGTACTTCTTCTTGAACTTGGCGACGAACTCCTTGTTCTTCGGCGTGTCGATGATCTGGAAGTAGATCCACGCCGCCAGGTGTCCCATGACCTTCGAGGGATCCAGGCCGCGCAACTCGTCCTCGCCGACGCTCACCGCCACGACGGGGATGTCCTTGGCCGTGATGCCCTGGCTCTGGAGTTCGTTGTAGAAGTTGACGTTGCTATCGCCGTTAATCGTGCTGAAGATGACGTCCGGGTCCTTCTTCTTGATGTCCTGCACGATCTCGGCGTAGTCCTTGTGGACGAACTCCGTATAGCGTTCCTCGACCGCCTTGAGGCCCTTCGATTCGAGGTACTTGACGACGATCAGGTTCGCCGTGCGCGGGAAAACGTAGTTGGTCCCGAGCAGGTAGAACTTCTTCTTCTCGCCGCCCGCCTTGCTCATGAGCCACTCGATGGCCGGCAAGATCTGCTGATTCGGCGCGGCACCCGTGTAGACGATGTTCTTGGAGCACTCATTGCCCTCGTACTGCACCGGGTAGAAGAGCAGGCCGTTGTTCTCCTCGAAGACCGGCTTCACGTTGACGCGGCTGACAGACGTCCAGCAACCAAAGACCGCCGCGACCTTGTCGTTCTCGAGCAGCTTGCGCGCCTTCTCGGGGAACACAGTCGTGAACTTCGACTCGGGATCTTCAGCGATTGGCTCGATCTGCTTCTTCAGGATGCCGCCCGCGGCATTGATTTCGTCGATGGCCATTAACTCGACGTCTTTCAGGGACGATTCGGAGATGGCCATGGTCCCCGTCGTCGAATGCAGAATGCCGACCTTGATGGTGTTGCCGCTGTCTTTCTTGCCGCTGCACCCCGAGAGAACGAACGGCGACAGGGCCGAACCCGCCGCGAGGAGCAGGCTCGTCCGCCCCGCTTTCCGCAGCAGTTCACGCCGCGTCATCTTCTGGGAGTCTGGTGTTTTCTTGTTCAACTGATGTTCCCCCGTGTATGTGCGGACCGCTCCCCCGGAGAGAGCGAGCCAAAAGAACTCTCCTTTCAAGCAATCTTTGCGCCATCCTCCCTGCTTGTGCGGTCCTCTACCGAAACAGGTCGGTGTAATCGAAGTGCAGGCAGGCGTTTGCGGAGAGTAACGGTTTTGCGAATTGTGAAGAAACGCGGAGGAGAGGAAAGAACTTCCTCTCCTCCTTGCCTGCGTCT